>JAITND010000001.1 GCA_031290625.1 Endomicrobium sp.
CGTTCTCTTTTTTAGAGCAACCAAAACAGACGACAACTGCGCACAAAACAACAAACAATCTTAAAACTTTCATAAGTATCTCCTTTTCACATGAATTTAACGAATTTATCCAGCGCGTGCTATTTATTCTTGATTTTGGACTTTTTTGATAATCTTATTAATTTTAGCGTTAAAATAAGGATCTGAATCTATTTTTTCTTTGATTTTGTTGCAGGCATGCATAACTGTGGAATGGTCTCTTCCACCAAAAGCATCGCCTATGGCGTTTGTGGAAAACTCATCGCTAAGCGTTCTAGCAAGATACATTGCTATTTGTCTTGGGAAAGCTATGGCGTCAGTTCTGCGTTTAGATTTCATATCTCTTAAATCAATATTAAAATCGTCAGCGACAACTTTCTGAATGCCCTCTATTGTTATACGAATAGATTCATCTATCTTAATGATGTCTCTAAGCATTTTTTGTACAGAATCAACGGTTAAAGGCGTTCCTGTAAACAAAGAAAACGCCGTTATTCTCAAAAGAGATCCCTCTAATTGCCTTATGTTAGACTTAACTTGGGCGGCTATATGCAAGACAACATCATCAGGTACATAAATTTTCTCTTCTTCGGCTTTTTTACGCAAAATAGCAATTCTAGTTTCTAAATCCGGTTGTTGAATATCGGCTATAATTCCCCATTCAAATCTTGAAATAAGCCTGTCTTCAACGCCTTTAAGCTCTTTTGGAGGGCGGTCGGAAGATATAACAAGCTGCTTTTTTGCGTTAAACAAATTGTTAAACATGTGGAAAAACTCTTCTTGAGAGCTTTCTTTCCCCATCAAAAACTGAATGTCGTCAATCAACAAGCAGTCTAAGCTTTTGTATTTATTTTTAAAAGCCGAAACTTTATCAAAACGAATTGATTCAATAAATTCAGTAACAAATTTTTCACAAGTTACATAAAGAATTCTAAAATTTGGCAATGTTTGTTTAATGTAGTTTCCTATAGCATGAAGCAAATGCGTTTTCCCAAGCCCCACGCCGCTGTAAAGGAAAAGAGGATTAAATTGTTTGCTGGGATTTTTTGCTACGGCTTCAGCGCAACCATGCGCAAACCTATTAGATGCGCCTATAACAAATCCTGGAAATATATATTTAGGATTTATTTGATCTTTTTGCAAAGCTTGAATAGGAGCATCTATATGAATAGGCATGTCTTCAGTTTTTTTTATTATTGAGGATATATCTTGTTGCGGTTTTAGCTGTAAAACCATTTGCTGTCCGCAAGAATCTGACAAAATGCTTTCAATATTTTTTAATTGATTGTTTTCTATCCACTGCGAGAAATAAACATTTGGAACTTCCAAAACAAATGTATTCTTTTCAAAAGACAAAGGTTTAAGCGGAGAAATCCACAAATTGTAGGTTTCGGACGTAACACATGTTTTAAGATTATCCACAACTTTTTGCCATAAATCTGAAACTGAAAAACTCATATTATCCCCAAGTTATCCACATTCGCGGATAATTTAATTAACAAGTAAAAAAATCTAGATTTTTTTAAATGAGAAAAATTAAAACCCTACTCGATAAATTCTATACTTTTTGATTTTCTTTGTCAACCTCAAGAAATCAAGAACAGACAGTTTATTCGATCTTAAAAGCGCATTTAATCCACAATCCTCTAAAATACTTGAAACTTCGTTCTTTGGCATGTTACAAAAAGAGCTAATACAATTTAAAATTGTCTTTCTTCGCATGCTAAAAGCATGTTTTACAAAATCAAAAAAAACAGAATCTGGAGTTTCAGGCTTTTTGTTTGTAAGTTTTATAACAGAGGACGCCACTTTTGGCGGCGGATTAAAGCATTTTGGAGAAACGTCAAAAAGTATTTTGGTATCGGCATAGTAAGATGTAAATATTGAAATGTACCCGTAGTCTTTCCCTCCGGGTTTTGCAGCTAAACGTTCTATAACTTCTTTTTGAAGCATAAATACAGCCGTAGTCCAGTTTTGCAAAGGCAGAATCTTCTGAATAATAGCCGTACCGACATTATAAGGAAGATTAGAGATAACCTTACGCTTAATATCGGGAATATCGTATTTTAAAAAATCTTGATTTATCAATTCAACATTTTTAGTTTTGTGGAAAGAAAAATAATTGTTTAGTTGTTGAAACAAAATTTTATCTATCTCAACAGAAGTCAACAAATTAACCTTAGGCTGTATAAACTTTGTTAAAATTCCCTTTCCAGGACCAATTTCCAAAACATTGTCCATTAAGTCCAAGTCGGCGGCTTTTACAATATTAGCCGCTATATTATTGTCAATTAAAAAATTCTGTCCATGTTTTTGTCGCATTTAGTTATGCCGTCTGTTTATAATTTTTAAGTGGAAATCTAAAGTTGTTCTCATAAATATATTATTATTTTCATGCAAATATCATTTCCCTATGCAAAAAGTAGAGAAAATTGTGTCTAAAATATCTTGGTTGACATTTATGCCAAGGACTTCGTTAAGTGAATTTTGGGCATTTGCCGCTTCAAAACAAGCGATTTCATCGGCGTTTTTAGATTCTAGCGCCGTTTTTGTCTTTGTTAAAGCGTCTAAAGTGTTTTGCAGTAGCGCGTAATGGCGAGAGTTTATCATTAAGTAATCATTTTGAGTTTCGTTTGCGCCTGCCATTTTAGCTATTTTATCCAACAAATCAGAGATGCCTTTCTCAGTTTTTGCTGAAATATTTATAGTATCTTGAAAAACAATTCCGAGAGAATTTTTAGTTAAGGATAAATTAACAGGCAAATCAGATTTATTCAAAACGGCTATTGTAGGCGCATTGTCGCCGGATTTTTTTAAAAAATCGGCTATTTTTATATCATTTTTGTCTAAATTAGAAGAAGAATCGAAAATCCACAATAAAATATCTGCTTTAGTTATGGTTTCTTTAGTACGCTCCTGCCCCATAAGTTCTATAGAGTTGTCTGCATGGTCTCTGATCCCTGCAGTGTCTATAATGGTAAGAGGAATACCTCTGCAATCTATGGTTTCTTCAATTGTATCTGTAGTTGTGCCAGCAATATCTGTAACAATTGCTCTATTTTTGCCAAGAATTGCGTTAAGCAGCGAAGATTTTCCAGCATTTGGCTTGCCTATGATTGCTGTTTTTATGCCGTTTTGCAAAAGTTTACCTATTTCATAAGAACTTAAAAGATTTTTAACGTCTTGCATATAAGAATCTAGCCTTGTAAGCTTTTCTTCTCTGGATAAAAACACAATGTCTTCTTCAGGGTGGTCTAAAGTTACTTCCATAAAAGCTATCAGATTTGTAAGATTATCTTTAATAGCTTTAACTTTTGAAGAAAAAACGCCAGAAACGTTATTTAACGCGGCTTTAGTTGAAGTTGCAGTTCTGCTCGTTATCAAATTACAGACTGCTTCAGCTTCTGCAAGATCTTTTTTGCCATTTAAAAAGGCTTTATAAGTAAATTCCCCGCCTTCTGCATGACGCGCCCCGAACTTATATAAAAGATTTAAAACCTCGTCTATTATTACAGGATTGCCATGCATGGATATTTCTACTAAATTTTCGCCGGTATACGTATATGGCGCTTTAAAAAAAGTACAAATAACTTCGTCTATATTTTTAGTTCCGTCAACAATATAACCATATTTTATTTGTTTCTCAACCGCTGATTTAGTTTTAAAAACTTTATTTATAATCTCAAAAGCATTTTCGCCTGATAAACGAACGACGGCAATAGCGGACTTGCCAGCTGCGGTTGATAAAGCTGCGATAGTGTCATTTTTTAGATAATTCATATAAACAAAAAGATTGAAGCGACTGTAATAATTATATAGGGAAGCAATCTTAAGGATAAAGTTTTAAGATTTTTCCCCTTAGAAATCTCATATATTGCAAGCAAGACTAGCACTATAGCTAAATATAATGAAATTGCCAAGGCTACAAAATATAGTAAAGCGGATATAACAATAAAATATTTGTCCTGATTATGTTTAAGTCCCGACGTATCGCGCATTGTGTAAATAAAAATAGAAACTAGCGTTAGCGCTAAAGCCAGAGAAAGAGTTGCTGAAAACTTCGTCAAAAGTCCAAAAATAAGACCCAAAAAGAAAACCAACAAAAACTGCAAGGTAGATTTGTGCACAATTCCCATCCGTTAAAGTTGTATTCCCGTATTAAGCACCGTTGTTTTGTCTTAACTTAATGGCGGCAGTCTTCGCGCCCAGCATTTGCGTTTATGTTTTGCAGCTTTTGGACGCGAATCCGCCAAAGAGCGGCTTGCTGAAGAAGACGACGTTGCCGCAAAACTTGAAAACTGTTTCGTTATGTTTTTATCGCTGCATTTAAGACATTCAGCGCGTTGTGTTCTCCGCTAAGAAGCGACGTCTCAAACTTTTCGCCGCGTTCGCCGCAAAAAAATTCAAATATCGGCATTGTTGTTCCCTCTTTATTATATTTATTGCAAAGCGTCTGTCGGCAAAAGTAAGATTATCTTCTAAATGTTCTGCGCTTCCCGTGGCTAGATCGCGCGTCGCTTTCAGTCTCAGAAGAGTTTCTTGCTTTTGCAAGCTCTACAGAAACCCTTTTCCCTTTTATATTGCTTGAATGTAAAGCGTTAATTACTGCGTCGGCATGTTCGCTTGGCACTTCGACAAAAGAGAACGATTCCAAAATCTTAATGTTGCCTATCGCATTTCCGCCAATTCCGGTTTCGCCAGCTATGGCGCCGACAAAATCTCCGGTCCGTACATTGTCTTTTTTGCCTATGTTTATAAAGAGCCTTGCCATTCCGCGTTCTCTTGCTCCCGTGTCTGCGTAACAGTTAACTGCATTTGCAAAAATATCCGCTTGTTGTTCTTGGGCTTTCTTTTCAGAAACAAACGTCATTTTCAAAAAAGCTGCCGCTACGTCTAAAGAAGTTGTTTCGTCAGAGATTAAAGATTCTATCATTTGCGAATATTTTTCTAAATCTTCTTCTTTTAGAATTTCTTTCACTTTATCAAGCAGAACTGTTGTTTTGATATTCTCAACGTCAATAAGAGAAGGGACTTTTGTCCTCTTAATTGTTGCCTTTGTATATTTTTGAATATCTCTCAATTTGTAAATATCTTTACCAGAAACAAAACTGTAAGCTTTTCCGGTTCTGCCCGCTCTTCCTGTTCTTCCTATTCTATGGACATAATCTTCATCGTCTTTAGGCACGTCAAAGTTAAATACTATATCTACATTGTCAACGTCTATGCCTCTTGCCGCTACGTCTGTAGCCGTAAGTATTTCTATAGAGCCGCTTCTAAATTTAGCCATTACTCTGTCTCTTTGGGCTTGGTTCATGTCTCCATGAAGCGCGTCCGCGGAATATCCTCTTGCCTGCAGGGAAGAAGTAACTTCGTCAACTCTTCTTTTTGTGTTGCAAAAAACAATAGAAAGTTTTGGATTATACATGTCTAGACATCTTGTAAGAGCCTCAAGCTTTTGATGTTCTCTTAAATCAAAATAATATTGTTCAATTAGAGGAACAGTCAACTTTTCGCTTACAACTTTTATTGTCTCGGGATTTTTCTGATATTTTTTTGTCAAAAACATAAAGTCTTTAGGCATAGTAGCCGAGAAAAAAACAGTCTGTCTTTCATGAGGCATGTTTTTTAATATCAGCTCAATGTCGTCTCTAAAGCCCATATCGAGCATTTCGTCGGCTTCGTCTAAAACGGCTATAATCGCGGACTCAAGTTTTAGAGTTTTACGTTCCAAATGGTCTATAACTCTTCCGGGAGTTCCTATAATGATTTGCGCTCCTTTGGAAAGAGCCGCCATTTGTCTTTGTATAGGCTGTCCGCCGTAAACAGGCACTATGTTAATGCCTCTTTTGTATTTTGAGAAAAGTTTCAATTCTTCTGAGACTTGTATTGCAAGCTCTCTGGTAGGGCATAATATTATTGCTTGGACATTTTTATTTTTTGTGTCAATTTTTTCCAAAACAGGTATGCCGAAAGCTGCGGTTTTGCCTGTGCCCGTCTGGGCTTGTCCTATTATGTCTAGTCCCGCCATTACTTTAGGAATGGCAAGGCTTTGGATAGGCGTAGCCTCTTCAAAACCCAAATCTGAAACGGCTTTAATTATCTCGTTAGATAAATTTAATTCTGTAAACTTTAATGTTGTCATTTTCTACAAGTCCTTTTGGAGCAAAGCTCATGGTTTAATTCTAAAGCGCATTTTTTGTCTTAGCTTAATGTCTGTAAATCTTTTTAGTATGGCGTGTTATTGAATCTTTGCATTATTTTTCTTCATACAAATTAGGACGGCAAATAAGGCGATTTATACTGGTTGACGTTGTTTTCGGTCTGTAAAATCTACTCTTTTGTAGACTTCGCGCAGTTGCATAATCCGCATCTTTAGACCTTAGCATGTCGTTTGCTCAAAAATTTTAACAGGAAAATATGAATATGAAACAGACAAGATGAAAAGGCAGAGCCATGCAGTGATGGGGCGCGCGTTTGTTCGCAGGCGGTTTAGTTAGTCTGTTTCAATACTTTTTCTACTTCCGCTAAATCTGTATCCGTAGCCGTACAACCGTCTTTTGTAAGCGGCGCAAATTGTACAGCCATATGCGCGTCTTTTAACAGCTTAAAAGCATGATTGCCCTCAAAAAAGCAAGCGATCCCGACAACCGCCTCGGGATTTTCTTCCTTTACAATCTTTTCTATAGTTCTTCCGCCTTTAGCAATATACAAGGCTTTATAATTCAGTTGTTTTACAAGTTTGCTTATAGCATTTATTTTGCATCCGCCGCATTCCGCGCAAATGTAATATCCGCCTTTGTCAGCGGCGGCGCAGACGGCAAGGTTTCTCATACAATGAGGAGCAAAAACTATGCGTTTATTAAACGGAACCAACGCGAACTTTCCAGCTTGAAGTTTGTTCTGCTTATCTGTAAGGGATTTATAGGCGCGATCTTTGCTTTTTGCAGGGAGCTTACACGCTTTCATAACTACATTTTAGCATAAAATTGATAATAATATCAAAAATTATAAAAGATTGAGGAGCAATATTTTTGTTGGTCATAGATATGTCAAAGGCGTGGCAATGACGCCTTCCATTAGCGGTATTGGCGTATCTATCAAACATATAACTGCGCCGCCTATATTTTCTTGAAAGATTTAAGAATGTTAAAATTTTTTACATCATTTTTCGTAGGATTGACCTCGCGCAGTCAAGCCCCGGTATTTTGAGATAGTCCTTGCAAGTTTAGTACCGCGATACGCCCTGCCAAACTTTCTGTAACATTTTTCATTAGATGAAACATTTGCGATCCCGTTAACCAAAACAAACCGTTCTTTTTCTCTCTACCTATAATCATTTTGATATAAGGCGATAGTTCCGGCGCATATTGAATTTCATCTATCAAAATAGGGTGCGTATATGTTTTAAAAAATAAAGCGGGATCTGTTTTTGCAATAGATCTAATACGCGGATCGTCAAGCGAAATATAAGTTCTTTCTTTACTCATTGAATGTTCAAAAAGAGTTGTTTTTCCTACTTGACGAGGACCATTTATGATCGCAGCCGGGAATGCGTCAGATGCATTCTTAACAATTTTTGAGAGAGTTCTTTTATACTACATTTATTCTCCGGCGCGGCATATATGCGGCGACAATCAGGTTAGCCTAATAAAGTAATGCCTGAGTTTATTGATTAGGTTCCTCTCATAAAGTTATAACTCTGACGATAAGCCTAATTTAGCCAGTATAAAAAACTGCTGTTTTAGGCTAAATTAGCAAGAAAATTCAAAAAAGGGTTCCTTTTTCAATTCTTAAAAACTATCATTTTAATTTTCTTGCTTAATGGACTTGGCGGTATAAAAATTATTATAATATCCCCTTAGATGATAGGAGCCTTGAAAATGCAAAACGATATTCGTTGGAAACAAAGATTTGATAACTATAAGAGAGCTCTTAACAATTTAGAAAAGGCAGAAATATTAGCTAAAGAGCGCAATCTTAGCAAACTTGAAAAACAGGGACTTATACAGGCTTTTGAATTTACGCACGAGCTGGCTTGGAATGTATTAAAAGATTATCTTGAAACTAAAGGGTTCATGGATATACACGGATCGCGTGATTCTACGCGTGTTGCATTTAAAGAAGGGTATATACAAAATGGCGAAGTATGGATGGATATGATAAAAAGTAGAAATGAATCAAGCCATACTTATGATGAGACAACAGCTAATAAACTTGCTAAAGTTATACTAGAGTCATATTTACAGGAATTTAAAACTTTACGCAATACTATGCAGAAACTTACGGATGATCTATGAAACATGGTTTGCCTGACTCTGCTGTGGATAAAATAAATTCAGTCTTTGCAAAGCATAAAAACATAAAACAAGCTATATTATACGGTTCTCGCGCGAAAGGAACCGATAAAACCGGTTCAGATATAGATTTAACATTAGATGGAAATATAGAATTTCAAGAGCTGTTGCAAGTAAGCTCAGAGCTTGATGATTTGCTTTTACCGTGGATGATAGATTTATCTATTTATTCTAACATAGGTAATGAAAACTTGAAAGACCATATAAAAAGAGTTGGAAAAGTTTTGTACAAAAAAATATTATGAGAAATATTGGGGCAAAAACAAAAAATAATCTTACTTGCTATCGCATCTAACGGAAAAGAAGTTAAATGCAAATGGAAGTTAAAAATATCAGTTAACCGCTAAAATTTGGAGTTAGCAAATTAGATATGCATATCTCGGTAGGTTTTTCGTGCGACAATAAATATATTCCTCATCTTGGAGTTTCCATAACGTCAATACTTAAAAACAAGAACGAACATGATAAGTTAATATTTTATGTATTAGACGGCGGTATTTCTAAGGAAAATAAAGAAAAGTTGTTAGCGTTAAAATCAATTGCTGATTTTGAAATAAAATTTGAAAAAGTTGAAAATGCAAGATTTTCCGAAATTAGAGTATATGGGAAAGATGAGATAACAAACGCTTCTTATTACAGACTAATATTGCCCGATATTTGTAATACGGAAGACAAAATAATTTATTTAGATTGCGATTTAGTTGTAAGAACAAGTTTGCGCGAAATGTTGGAAATAGATTTAATGGATTACTATATAGGAGCGGTCGTTGATACTGATTTTACAAGACAAAAAAAAAGATTAAGCTTAAAGCAATACGTTAACGCGGGCGTTTTGCTTATCAACGCGCTAGCATGGCGTCGCGATAATATAACGGCAAAAGTTTTTGATTGGGCAAAGAAGAACAAAGAAAGAGTTATATACCATGATCAGGATATATTAAACGGCGCTTTAGAGCAAAAAATTAAGGTAATTGACAGCGCATGGAATACCCAAATATCAAAAATAGAGAAACGCGATAATACTTTTGACCATACTCTTGCCGATGCTAAAATAATTCATTACGTCGCATATAAGCCATGGAAAGGACCTTTACGATATATCCCTATGTCAGATTTATACTTTGAATATTTGGCTTTTACGCCATGGATAAATTTAAAATACAGATTTAAATTAAAAAATATGTTCGCTAATTTCAGGCGTTTTATAAAATGGTTATTTACTGTGCGCAACATTAGCAAGGAACTAAAGATAATTCAAATTTTTGGGAAATCTGTTATAAAATTGAAGCGGAAGAGTATATAATTAAAGGGTAAAGAGTTGGATATTTCTGTTATACTTACGGTTCACAAAGAGGGAGAGTTAGCGCAAAAAGCGCTTATAAGCGTTTTTCGCGCTATAAAATTTGCAAGGATAACATTAAAAGTAGAATTATTAATAATTCTTGATAAGACGGATAATGAAACTAGAAGATATGTATATTCTTATCAAAAAGAACTTTTTTGCAGAATCTACGAAGTTGATTTTGGCAATCCAGGTTTAAGTAGAAACTTTGGCGTTTCAAAAGCTAACGGTCGCTACATCGCGGTTTTTGACGCGGATGATTTAATGTCGGAAAGTTGGTTAAGCCGAGCTTATAAAAGTTTGGAATCTTTTAATAAGCCGGCCGTCGCGCATGTTGACAAATGTTTTGTTTTTGGCGAAGAAGAAATTTTTTATAAGCAGTGTTCTTCTTTGGACAAAGATTTTGATATCGCTAAGTTTTTTTTAAATAACTATTGGAATGTTGTTTGCATGGCGACTAAAACTGTTTTTGAGAAGTATAAGTATCAGACCTCAAGAATAAAAGAATTTTGTTTTCATGAAGATTGGGATTTTTACATGGAAACTTTAGCCAATGGCATAGAGCATATTGTGGCTGCTGGGAGTAGTGTTTTTATTAGAAGACGCTTAACATCCAAATCTCAAACAAAGAAAAAATACATGGTTAGAAGTTCCAAACTGTTTTCTAAAGATTCAGTGAAAGCGTATAATAATAGTAGTAATTTAGAAAATTTTGAAGTGAAAAGTATTTTAGTAGATATAAGAGCTTTCTTACGTTATCCTGGTCTTTATATTCAAAATAGAGCAAAAGCTATAGAAAGATTGAGACGATATGTTATTAATGAACTAAATACAAAGTACGTTAGACAATATATAGATTCAAACTTAGTAAAAGAATTTGTAGAAATTAATAAAATAGAACCTTCTTTTCCGGTTAGTTCATTTAAACATAAAAAAAAAGCTTTTGTACTTGGAACTTCTTCGGACATAAGACCTTTTTTGTGTTACAAGGAATTAATAACTCAGTATGATACGGATACGGAATGTTTATTGCTTTTGTCGCGTTTTAATAAAGGAGAGGAAGAATGTATTAGAAATTTATCTAAAGACGGTAGAAAATATAGCGTATTTTTGACCAGAGAAAATGAAAGCGAGGATAATCATTTATTTGCAAGTATAAAAAATGTTAGATTTATTTTTTTAAATAGAATTTTAAGAGATCTAAGTCTTAGCGATAGAGAGAACGTATTGATACGTTCTCTTGAACAGATAAAGCCGCCGGCTGTTATTAGCGTTGGCAATAATTCACAAGAAGTTAATTGTTTAACGCGCGATTTCTTCAAGCCTGTCGCTTAGTTTCTCAAGTATTGCGAAAAATTATTAGAAGTATTTTGTGAAAATTTTAAAGATAAGATGAAAGACGGAAAGTACAATAAGTCTTAAAAGTTCAAATGAGGAAGGATATATAATACATGACCAATCCTAAGATATCTGTAATAATCCCGGTTTACAACAGGAAAGCAATTATGTAAATGCTTAGATAGCGTATTAAACCAAACGGAGAAAGAAATAGAGATAGTTTGTGTTAATGATGGTTCAACTGATAAAAGTTTGAGTATATTAGAAAAGTATGCAAGCGAGGATAAACGAATAATAGTAATAAATCAGAAGAATGCAGGATGCGGCGCGGTGAGAAATACTGGGCTGAAAATTGCGCAAGGACAGTTTATATCATTTGTTGATTCCGATGATTGCCTTTTAAGTTTAGATGTTTATGAAAAAATTCTTAAAGTTTTCTCTAATTTTAACGATTTAGATTTTATAGAATTTGGCGTTGAAACCTATGTAGAAGATACTACCGTCTTAGAATCAGAAGAAAAACGTTTAAAATATGACCAAGCGTATTTTAGTTTAAGATTAGGCGGTCTGTTCAATATTGCTGAAGACTTGTTTTCAAGAACGACAAGCACCGTTTGGAACAAAGTATGTTGGAACATTAAAGGCAAATAGTATTGGTGCAATCAACATGTTAGATTTAGCAAAAAACAACGGATCAGAAAAATTTTTATTTATAAGTTCAGGAGAAGTTTACGGCACGCTTGATAATATTTTGTCAAAAGTTAGAAAAGATTACGCCGGAAATGTTGATATAACTAATGCGCGTTCTTGTTATGCGGAAAGCAAGCGAATCTTTTTTTAACAGGTTTTATAATAAAAGTAAAAAAACCTTGTTTTTATGAATCTTTTATTAAAGAATTACAAAACAATGGCGATGATGTTATGGTTTTTATGCATAATAATATAAATCAAGAGATTTTTTAAAAGGATTTTATTGATAAAAAACTTTAATGTTCGTACCTGCTTAGTTACTATGTATTCCAAAGAAATACTTTTTTAAATAATCTCTCAGACGACAATCTTAAAGTTACTTACATAAAAAAGCGCTCTTTTTAGACTAATTTTACTAAGATTTTTCAAAAAAGGTTCCCCTTTTGAGCTGGTTCGCTCATAAAAGTTACCATTTTACCTACCCGATAAACTCAAGAGAAAGACTCAATTCTCAATAAGACCAAATGCAAAAAGCGGTTTCTTATCAACTGTATTATATTCGTAAGAATCCGCTAGTATAATTTTTTTGCTGAATTTCATACCTTTGAATTGACTTCTTCCCTTTCCTTTGCCGCCAATTTCTAGTACTATGTTTGAGTCAGGAAGTATGTAATCTGGCGTTTTGGCTCCAATTGTAGATTTTAAGTATGAAATATCTTTGCCAAACATTTTGCAGGTTTGGACAAAAAAATCTTCCCTTAAACCACCCAAAGCGAAATCAAACTCTTGATAAAGTAAACGGTAAGGCAAACTTAATAATATTTTTGGCTCTTTTAAAACATTTAAACCTTCAGGCATTATAACTTGTATTATAAAAGCTTGTTCTAAAAGAGAAACATATTGTTCTGCTTTGTACTTAGTTATTCCTAAATTTCTAGCAATACTTGAATAATTGATTCCATCAACTGATGATACCCCAATAAATTTAATAAGCTTATTGATGATATTGAGTTCTTCCATAGTAATATTTTTATTTATTCTAGGAATATCTTTGTACACTACAGTAGTTAGGATATTATCTAAAAGAGCAAAAACATCAGTCTCATCTAAAGCAAACGGCATTAAGCCACCTTTGATATAATCATAAAAATATTCGCCTAAAAGCAAAATATTTTCATCTATCTCTTTATTTATAAAATCATCAAACGTTAATTTAGGTATATCATTTTTCCTTTTAAATTCAAGATATTCTCTAAAAGAAAAAGGGTACAAATATTTTAATAGTACCCTTCTTGACATATCATTTTTGTATTTTGACATAGAAAGAGCTGTAGAACTTGTGAAGAAAACTTTTATGTTTAAAAGCTCATAGACACTTTGAATTTCCTTGTCAAAATCATTATAGCTATGAACTTCATCTAGTAAAAATGTCTCTAGCTTAAGTTTTTCTTTTAATTTTTTTAATGTATCAAACATATTTCCATCAAAAGATTCCATTGATATATAAAAAGACTTTGGTATATTTACAGCGAGTTGTCTTAATGTTATGGTTTTTCCTACACCTCTTGGACCAATAATACCAACAAAATGTTTCCCTTTATCTTGTAATAATTTAAAATAAAGCTTTCTATGACTAGTGTATTTTGTAACACCTTCTTTAGCCAACCTATCTAATTCTATAAGTTTATTAAACTCCATTTTAACCACCTAGATGCTATTTCGTAGAACCATTGAACAAAATAATATATATTTTGTCAAACTATTAAACGATTTTGCAATATGTAACGATTGTTTAATATTTATCGGTTCCGCCTTTAAGGCTATACATTTTCCCTTTGTATCCCGCCTCTTTTAGCAACCGTATAGCGTAAATGCTTTTATATCCGTACTTGCAAACAAAAATAGTTTCTACATTTGTATTCAGCTTATCTTTTAAAAACACAATATTATTTAAAACTAGAGGCAAAGAGTCGGAAAAAACTAAATCTTGTTTTTCGTTTTCTTCGCATATAGTAATTATTTTTATATTCTTTTTCTTTTTAAGGTTTATTTTTAATTCGTCAGGAGTTATTTCGTTTTCAGCAAAATTGTTAATTTGGCAAAATTCATCATAATCTTGAAGTTCTGTTATTGACGGATTTTCGCCGCACAAAGAACAACTTTTGTCTTTTGCAATTTTAAACTCTTTTGTTAGCATATTAAGCGTGTCAAAATATAATAAACGTCCAATTAATGGACTACCGGCCCCGGTTATAATTTTTAGAACTTCACAGGCTTGTATGGAGCCTAATATTCCTGTTAGTCCCCCTATCACGCCGCTTTCGCCGCATGACGGAACGCTTCCTGGTTTTGGCGCAACAGGATGGAAACAGCGGTAACACGCTCCTTTTGTTGCGTCAAAAATGCTTACCTGTCCTTCAAACTTATATGCTGATGCCCAAACGTCAGGAATGCCGCTGAGAGCGCAAGCGTCGTTTACAAGATAACGCGTTTGAAAATTGTCAGCAGCATCCGCGACAATATCGTAATTTTTAAATATCTCTAAAGCGTTTGCGTTTGTAAGTTTTTCATTATAAGCGCTGACTTTTATTTCAGGGTTTAATTTTTCTATATGGTCTTTAGCAATTTCAACTTTGTTTTTACCTACGTCTTTATCTTTATAGAGAACCTGTCTTTGCAAGTTTGAAACATCAACGTTGTCAAAGTCAATAATGCCGATATTTCCTACGCCGGCTGCAGCAAGGTATAATGCTAGCGGTGAACCAAGCCCTCCCGCGCCAACAATAAGAACGCGCGAAGATTTTATGCGTTCCTGCCCCTTAACGCCTATCTCTTTGAGCAATATATGGCTTTTATATCTTTCGTAAAAATTTTGCATACAAAGCTATCCGCCTGCCACAAATCTTAAAACTTCAACGCTGTCGCCGTCTAAAAGGAAGCTTTTATGCAAGTCAGTTTGATTTATAACATTCATGTTTAACGCTACGACAACGGTCTCGGGAACAATTTTTTTGTCTTCCAACAACTTAAGAAGAGAAAAATTTTCTTTTACCTTTTCATCTTTTCCATTTAATTTAATTGTTATCATTGATAGCCTCTAAAGCTTGCCTGACTGTATTTTTAATGTTTGGCGAAGCGGTAATTTCAGTTACCATGCAAATGCTGTCTGGGTAAAATTTACAGATTTGCTCGATATTAGAAAGTTTTATTCCGCCGACGGCTACTTTATGAACTTTAATGTTTTTTACGCAATATTTAAGATACTCAATGCCAACAGTCGCGCAAACATTATCTTTTGTGAAAGTTTTAAATATAGGTCCCACACCGATATAATCTACGCCTTGCTCTTGAGCTTCCAGCGCTTGAGCAGACGAATGCGTTGAAACGCCAATAGCCATATTGTCGCCGACTATACTTCTTGCTTTTACAATAGGCAAATCGTCTTGACCCAAATGCAATCCATCGCTTTCAACGGCAAGAGCTATATCTATATCATCGTTTACCACAAAAAATACATTGTAATCCAACGTTAGTTTGCGTATTGTCTCGCACTGGTTAAATTTTTCCAATTTTGTTTTATATTTATCGCGGTATTGCAGCGTTTTTATACCCGCGTCAAGCATTTCTTTAACGACTGTTATATTGTCTCGTCCATTTGAAAAGTTCTCTGCAGTAATGGCATACAAACCTTTTGGCATTTGTTTTTTCATTTAGAACATGTCCTTCATAACGGGCTGATAGCCGGTTTTATAAATCATCTCTTTAACGCTTGCCGCGCTTGCCGCGTCGTTTATTGTAAATTGCCCTTTTGATAGAACTTCGCTGTTTTTACTTCTTTTTACATATCCGCCTACTTCCGTACTTGACCCTGCGGACATTTTGGTAATGCCAAGCGGGATAAGGTTATTTCTTAACTCGGAACTTTCTCGCGTAGACACTGTAATATTTACTCTGTTTATAAAAAGCCTCGCAGCGCATATGGCTTGAACCAACTGCGCGTCGGTTATGGTTGTTTTTGGCTGAAAACAACCTTCGGCGGGACGCAGTCTTGGGAAAGACATTCCAACTTCCGCATGCGCAAAATTCTTCCTTAAATATTGAGCGTGGATACCTGCAAAAAAAACTTCGCTGATAAAATCTTTTAAGCCAAGCAACGCCCCGACGTTAAGATTCCTATAATTTGCTCTTCCGGATCTTTCGCATGTTTCAAGGCGGTATCTATAATCGGCTTTTGAGCCTTTTGCGTGCAGCGTTTTATAAAGGTCTTCGTCGTACGTTTCTTGATATATTGTAAGTCCGTAGACGCCTGCGGAAAAAAGTTCTCTGTATTCGTCTTCTTCAAGAGGATAAACTTCCAAATCAACGGCGTCAAAATAGTTTTTTAAAACTTTAACGGATTTTTTAAGATATTCCAAAGATGTTTTTACCCTGCTCTCGCCGCACACAAGAAGAATATGTCGTATGCCGTAGCCGGCGATTATTTTACAGTTCTCTTCTATTTCTTCAAAAGTTAAAACTTCTCTTTTAATATTATTGTTAGTGGAAAAACCGCAATACAAACAATTGTTGACGCAAAAATTTGAAACGTACAAAGGAGCGTACAACAGAATACTCTTGCCAAAATTATTTACGGCAATTTCGTTTGCTTTACGGGCAAGAGCTTCAATATTATTTAACGCTTTTGGAGAAAGCAAAACAAGAAAGTCTTGCTTGGATAAACTTTCCTTGTTAATAATATTTAGCACTTCATTGTCTGAAACTTTATCTATAAAAGCGTTAAAATCAAAATTTTTATATTTTTGTATTTCGTTATAAAAGCTCATACAAACCTCTTAGTTCCTTAAAAATCCTGTTAAAGGAGACGACGCTCTTGCAACATCTGAAACCGTACCGTGCTTTGCAAGATAGGCTTTTCTGCCTGACGATATGGCTTCTTTAAATGCTTCAGCCATTAAAACGGCGTTTGGGCTTGACGATATGGCTGTGTTTGCCATTACCGCAGCGCAGCCCATCTCCATGCACTTGCAAGCTTCAGCCGCTTTGCCAAGCCCGGCGTCAACTATTATAGGCGCGTCTATTTCTTCAATTAAAATACGCACCATTTCTTCAGTTTTAAGTCCGCGGTTAGTCCCGATTGGCGACCCCAAAGGCATTATGGCTTTTGCTCCCGCATTTTGCATATCTCTTGCAGCGTATAAATCTGCGTTCATGTAAGCAAAAACATTAAAGCCTTCTTTTGAGAGCTTTTCGCATGCCTTTGCCGTTTGGTAATTGTCGGGCAATAAATATTTGTTATCGTTTATTATTTCTATTTTTACTAAGTTTGTTCCACAAGCGGCTTTGGCAATTCTTGCAATATTAACCGCTTCATCGACGTTTCTGGCTCCCGACGTATTTGGCATTATATAAACGTCTTTAGGAATAAAATTTAAAATATTTTCAAGAGGATTTTCAAAATCAAATCTTCTTACGGCAACCGTTATTATCTGCGCTCCGGAAGCTTTTAAAATATCTGGAATTAAACTATTGTTAGGGAATTTCCCGCTGCCAATAAACAATCTGCTGTTAAGATTAAGCCCCGCGATGTTTAAAGCGTCTTTTTTCATTTTTTCCTCCGATGCAAAAACAGAAAAATCCCTCCAAGAACCTGAAAAATTCTTAAAGGGATTGCATTTGTTTTAAAATCAAGATCCCTACGTCGGCATTACCCGTATCAGGTTCAGGATGCTGTAACCTCCGTCGGTTAAGGCGTTTTAACGCTCTTCTCAGCCTTATAATATAAAGCGTCCGATTTTCGGATTGTATCAATTTCATTTAGGCGTGTCTATTTTTGTTAAAAATAATGCTAACTAGACCAAAAGCATCGCCTGAACCTGTCATAAAAACAACGTTAACTTATTGCACTGCAACACCCGACGGAGATTAGCCTATGCCAAATATCTCTCGATGTAAAGACAATCGGGTTATTTTGCTATAATTTCGTAGAGGTAGTTAATTTTACCGCTAATACGTTTTTAATTCTTTATCTACTGCTTTTTTGCTAAGTCTTTGCAGTAAACAAATTACAATTTACGAGGTTGCCGATGAGTATAAAGAAAATACTCTTTTCAGTATGTCTATCTTGTTTAGTTATAATTTCTTATTCTCAAAACAACGATGCCGCTATAAATATTGATCCGCCCGTGCAGACTGAGCGAGTAAAAGATTTAAATCCTTCGCCAGGATTTGTAAAACATAAAGTTGCAAAAGGCGAATGGCTTGAAAAAATAGCGGCAAAATATAAAACGAAGCCTAAAAAAATTTATAAAGATAACCCAAAGATGTTAAAGCAAAAATATTTGCGACCCGGACAAATTATAGTAGTAAGACCTGGAAGAAAATATTTTGCTTAATAAAAAATACGAGCGGAAATAATGAAGATTTTTAAAAACAGAGATATTATTAGGAAAGACTAGACTGCGCGGCAAGGCGTATTTATTTTATATCAAATATAATTAACGTCTAGTTTTGTAACAAGCGTTTAGATAAAAATTATTAGATTTCCTATAATGGCGTCTCTATAAGCGACTCTCTTCTGATACGCAAAGGGGCCATAGTTAAACGGGAGAATGTATCGTTCGCAACGATAAGATGCGGGTTCAATTCCCGCTGGCTCCACCTGTTATTTTTTTTACAGCGGCGTAAAATTTGGGAAACAGAATATTTTTCTATAAATATTTTATAACTCGTAAAATTATTTCACAAATGTAGCTTGACAAATTTAGTAAAAACCATTATTATTTTGCTCACGGGTAAAAAAGATAATTGGTCTTGAGCTGGTAAAAGAATTCGCTTGCGATGATGGTCCTAAAGATTACAGGGTTTCCCGCAGATACGTGGTTCCCTATCGACGGCTGTAAAAACCAAAGTTTAAACGCTGAGGATGCAAATCGAGGCTTATAGAGAAGAAAATTAATTAACGTAGCAGCGTTTCGTTTAACGAGTTGACTTATTGAGTTTGTATAGAGGTATATTTTAGTTTTGCTTCTCAAAGCCGTATTGACGTTTTGTGTGCAGTATTTATCTAATCGTTATTCAACACCCACGTATTCCTTAATCAACTCTACAATCTTTTTTTTGTATTTGACGGAATTGCTAACCCATCCCGCTTTGTCGTTTATTCCTACAGCCTTGAGCGTCCTTTGGATAATTGCCTCTGTGTATTCTTATAGCCATACGGTTAGGAACGTCTAATAGCAACGGAAGTTCTCTATTGAATTTATAACTGCAATTAATTATTACTTTGTATTTCCCTTTGCCTATAGCGTCTTTAGTCTCTAACGTATTGCAAAGAAAAGGAACGTTTTCTGCTACATTATTCTGTTCGTCATAGCCGATATATCCCAAATTGCCTGTCGTATACTTTTCTTTAAACGCAATTCTCTTTAATAATAGTTCTAAGTCTTGTTTCATAAGTCTCCTAAACTAATTAAATTTGACAAAGCAACTAAAAACGGTTAAGCTAAATGTTATGGAAACTAAAAATTTACCTTTTATTAATGACGTAAAAGTACAAACTATTTGCTATATTTTATCTAAACTCAACATTCCCTCTGTTGATAAAATCAAATTGATAAAACTTATATTTCTTGCCGATAAATATCATCTTTTGAATTACGCACGAACAATAACTGATGATACTTATTATGCTATGCCGTACGGTCCCGTTGGCGGCGATACGCTCAATCTTTTAAACAAATCTTTAGAAAACCCTTTCTTTTTCCTCAACGAGGAAAACCATAAAGTTATAAAAAGAGAGGATCTTTGTAATTTCAATATGTTGTCCGACACTGACAAAATTTCATTAGACATAATAATTGATAAATTTGCCAAATATGAAACTTGGGATTTAACTAACCTTTCGCATGAATATCCAGAATGGAAAAAACATAAAGATTATGTTTTGAAAAAGAAAGCGCGTGTCGCGCTAAAAACCGAAGAACTCATTAGCGTTATCCCTGAAGATGGTTTTAATATACCTGAAGAAAGACTTAAAATCCTACGCGAGATTATCAATCAATGACTTCCGATAAGTTAAGTACTATTGTTGATAACTACAAAAACGACTGTTGGCAAATATGGTATTTTAAAGATATAACTCACAAAGAGCCAATTAAGCCTCATTATTATGTTGTGATACCGCTTATAGAAACTACTTCTTTGCTTGCCTGTTTAATCACGTCGCAAATTGAAAAGAGAGAACAATTTTATAGTGACAATCCCAATCCGCCACTAAAAGAATACCTCATAAGAACAAACCAAAAAGAGTTGTCTTGCTTAACAAAAGATAGGTTAATAGATTGTAACAATCCTCTTTTATATATAAAAACCAATTCAAAAAACGCATGGAAAGTTTAAAAATCGTGGAGGTAAACATACCCAAAACTTTAAAAAATAGAATAATATCAAAAATCCAAAAATCGCCGGTTGTAAAACCAAAAATTAAAGATAGCATCAATAAATATTTATAACCAACTTAAAATATCCAAGATGTGCATATCGTCGCAACCGCTAACTAATACCTGTTCCAATCCTGTATCTTCCTCAAAGCGCAATCTTGCCCCAACGCCAATATTGTATGTTATTTAGACGTCTCGCCGCTTTCTTAACCGTAATCAAAACGCCCATCCGCGTCAAGATTAAGGTTTTTATAAAAATTTTAGAAGAAGAGGTTGAAGAAATGAATCCTTGCCTACAAGGTCAACGTTATGGATGTTTTAAATTGCAGATAGAGCTTCTAAAAAGGATAAAAAGCAATAAAGATTTTGTATAATTTCAGAACGTAGAAGAAGAAATGAGTTTTTGATAATTTAGTAAGGCAATGCGTGTTAGTATAAATATAAATGTCTAAGGCTTTGGGAAATGACAAGAAAAGATAAAAATATAACGCCCAGCGTAACAGAAAAATTGCAAAGTTTGGGTTATAATGTTGCCGATTGGGACGATTCGGCTTCAAAAATTTCTGATGAAATAAGAAGCGCGCTATTGACGGCATCAAAGAAAGGAAATGGTAAACCGGGTTATCCTGACCGTATTTATGCCAACAATCATACAAAGTTACTTATATTAGTAGAGGAAAAACAATTTGTTAAAGACCACGATAATCCAGATAAAGAAAAAGGTGCTATTAGCGGTGTAAAATGGTATTTAGAAAGATTTATCAACTCAAATCTACAGCCGCAATTAAAAGGATATTTTAATGATTGGAAAATTTTAGGAATAGCAGTTAGCGGAGATTTATTGTTAGAGTATCAGCATAAATTTAACTGCTACGTTCTTGATTGTAAAAATGAAAAAATAGTATCCTTAAATCAAGTTTCAAATTTTATGACAGAAGAACAGTTTTTGGCTTTATTTAATTCTATTGACGAGGAAAAAGCTGTAAGTTCTGTTAGTTTGTCAAGTTCAAAAATCAACAACTTGCTTCGTTCTGTTGATGCGCAAAAAAGACCCGTTTTACTTTCCGCTTTGATGATTTGTTTACATAAAGTAAAAAAGAACAAAAATAATTATGTTAATAATTTCTCCGACCATTATAAAACGTATAACCCAAAAGATATTGCTATCAATATTTTACATACAGTTAATAACGTATTAGAAATAGAAGGTATCCCTTCAGAAAAACTGAAAGCTTTATCAACGGAATTAGCATTTCTAAAAACAGACCAAATTTTGACTAGTCACAACATACTGAAAGATATTCTTATTGAGCTTGAAACTTGCGTTATCCCGTTATTTAATAGACAGTTTGCCACAAATTCTAATTATGATATTCTTGGTAAATTTTATGAAGAGTTTTTAAAATATGCGGGCATATCTAATGTTAAAAAAGGCATAGTTTTAACGCCAAGACATGTCGCGACGCTGTTTACAAAACTTATTCCGTTAAAAGATGATGATAGAATTGTAGATTTATGTTGTGGAACAGGAGCTTTTTTGATTGCAGGGATGAACGCCTTAATTAAACAGATAAGCAAGAGCAATCGAACGGATAAAACAAAAGCTATTGAAAAAGTAAAGGAAAAGCAGCTATTGGGGTTTGAAGTCAATCCGACTATGTATATTTGCTCCGTATCCAATATGTTGTTTAGGGGAGACGGAAAATCGTCAATATATGATTATGATTCAATCAAAAATCCAAAAACAAAAGAGATATTAGATGAGTTCAAACCCACTGTTGGATTTATAAACCCGCCTTACAGCGGTAAAGAAAACAAATCTGACCCAACGCCAAAAGAAATAACATTTTTAACAAAATTACTTGATAATTGTTCAAGGTTCGGCGTAATTATTGCACCTCTTTCAACTTATTTTAAAGATGATGATATTCGCGAAGCAATTTTGAGAAAGCATACTCTTAAATCTGTTATAAATATGCCTAAAGATTTGTTTCAACCTAATGCTTCAACTCATACCGCTATTGCCGTGTTTGAAGCTAATAGAGCTTTTGATTACGATAATGACGAAGTGATTTTTTATGATTTAAGGGACGACGGTTTTATATTATCTAAAAACAAAGGTAGGACGGATGTTTATAACAGATGGGGAAAAATAGAGAAAGAATTGTTAGAAGCGTTAAAACCTACGTCTATCTCAAATGACACTACGTTGCTAAAAACAAAAATCAAAAAAAACGACGAGTGGACTATTTATGCTCATTCAAAAACAGATTACTCTACGCTATCAGAAAATGATTTTATTAAATCAATATCCGATTATATGGTTTTTGAAGCCAAAAAAGATTTAGGGATTTTGTTTAACGACGATCTTACAGAAGCGGAGTTGCTGTCAGTGTTAAGTTCATACTTTGATAAAGACGCAACCAAGGACGTAGTAATAAATGAATGAAAATTATAGATACTTTGATTTTAATAATGTTTTTGACTGCCAACGTGGTCGACGGTTAATCACACAAAATCAAATTCAAGGAAATGTTGCTTATATATCTTCATCTGCTGTGAATAATGGATTGGATAATTATATAACGCCTCCTGAATATATGCCTATTTATAAAAACAAATTGACATTATCAAATAGTGGCAGTGTTGGTTGTTTGTTTTATCATAATTATGAATTTGTTGCTTCAGACCATGTGACTGTAATTTGGCTAAAGTATTATGAGTTAAATAAATATATTGCCTTATTTTTAAAGCCAATCTTTGAAAAGATTAGATATAAATATAATTTTGGCAGAGAAATCAATGACAAGAGATTACAAAATGAGAAACTATATTTGCCCACTGATAAAAGTGGTAATCCAAATTGGCAGTATATGGAAGACTATATTAAGTCACTAAGATGTAAAGTTAAATTTAAACCGATAAAAACAAATGTAGCTATTACAAAACAAAATAAAAAAATAGATACGAGTAATTGGACAGGATTTACAGTAAGTGACTTATTTGAGGTAATCGGGACAAAAACCACGTTAAAATATGATTTGGATACAATATATGGATATGGAGAGCATCCATACATAACGACGCGAGCGACTAATAACGGAGTGACGGGCTTTTATGATTATAAAACAGAACAAGGGAATGTCTTAGTTGCCGATAGTGCAGTTACGGGTTTTGTTTCATTTCAAGATAAAGAATTTACAGCTTCCGATCATGTGGAGTTGTTGAAACCCAAATTTGCATTGAACAAGTATATTGCGATGTTTCTTACGACAATGTTTATGAAAGGAGCATATAAGTATGCTTATGGGAGAAAATTTAATCAGGATAGGATAAAGTCTACGATATTATTGTTACCTGTAGACGAACAAGGTAGTCCAGATTGGAAATATATGGAAGATTACATAAAATCATTGCCGTACTCATCTAATATATAAGTATTTATAGCCTACAAGCTTTTGGTTAACCATATTTCTTTGCCGGAGGTTTTAATGCAGGCAGTTATTATGGCGGGCGGATTTGGCACAAGATTAAGACCTATCACTTGCAACATTCCAAAACCTATGGCTCCAGTAGCTGGCAAACCAATTCTGCGTCATACGATAAATCTCCTTAAAAAACACAAGTTTTTAGATTTAACGATGATGTTGTACTACCAACCCGAAATAATTACCGACTATTTTGGCGACGGTAAAAATTTTGGCGTTAATATAAAATATCTTCGCCCTGAGCTTGATTTAGGCACAGCCGGCAGCGTAAAATTTGCCGGTAAAAATATAAAAAGCGCTTTTCTTGCTATTTCCGGCGATGTTTTAATCGATATAGATCTTTTAAAAGCTGTAGAATTCCACAAAAAGAAAAAAGCTTTAGCCGCTATAGTCCTTACAAGAGTAAAAAATCCCTTACAGTTTGGCGTTGTTATAACAAACAAAACTGGAAAAATTGAAAGATTTTTAGAAAAACCGTCTTGGGGCGAAGTGTTTTCCGATACAATAAACACAGGAATATATATTTTGGAGCCGGAAATTTTTAAATATATTCCTGAAAACGAATTTTTTGATTTTTCTAAAGACTTGTATCCTCTTTTTCTTAGAGAAAAAAAAGAACTTTACGGCTGCATCGCTGACGGATATTGGAAAGACGTTGGCAATCATGACGAATACAGAACCGTCCATTATGATATATTGGACGGGCAAGTTATACTTGGCGATAATGTTACTGTTGAAGACTGCGCTGTTATTTCCCGTTCAGTGATAGGTTCTGGGTCAAAAATTGGCGTCGGATAGGATCGGCTTCAAGAATAGGTTGCAGAGCGGTAGTTCAAGTAGGCACTGTTATATCTGACGAATGCATAATTGGAGCAGACGCAGTTGTAAGAACAAACTTAAAAATATGGCTTCATAAAATGATAGAGGCTGGGTCTGTTGTGTCAAGCAGTTTAGTGTGGGGCGAGAAATGGGAACAAGTCTTTATTTAATGCATACGGGATTAGCGGTCTAGGAAATATTGAAATCACTCCTGAATTTGCCGCAAAAATAGTCTCGGCATATGGAGCGTTTGCGGGAGAAGTCGCGCGTATTTTAACATCAAGAGACGAACACCACGCGGCAAAAATGATAGAGAGAGGTCTAATTTCGGGACTTCTGTCTGCGGGTATAAAAGTCGGCGATTTGAGAGGGCTTCCAATACCCGTAGTAAGGTATGAAATAGACAGCGAAGGCGAAGGCGAAGCCGGAGGAATATATATAAGACAATATCCTTGCGATGGTCGCGCCATTGATATAAAATTTTTTAATTCAAAAGTCGGCGATATATCCATAAAACAGGAAAAGGCGATAGAACAGCTGTTTTTCAGGGAAGATTTTGACAGAGCGTCTATGGACAAAGTCGGCGAGATTGTAGTTCCTCCAAACGCTTTAAAATATTATAAAACGGGATATTTGGGCGCGATTAAAGAAGAAATTATAAAGGCTTCAAAACAAAAGATTGTAATAGACTACGCTTATTCTTCCGCTTCAATAATATTTCCTGCTATTTTAGGCGATATGGATATAGACGCGGTGTCTTTAAATGCGTTTACCAATGCTTCAAAAATCACAAAATCGTATGAAGAATTTAGAAATTCTTTAAGCAGACTGTCTGATATTGTAACAACCGTTAAGGCAAACGCGGGATTTTTGATTGATACGGGCGCCGAGAAATTGTTTTTAGTCGACGAGAACGGCAAAATTGTCAGAGACGACGCGGCTATGATGATAGTGTCGTATCTTGTAATGAAGGAAAACAAAAAGAAAGACGCTGTAGTAGCAGTTCCGATAAATGCGTCTTCAGTTATAAACGATATTGCAAAAAAGTTTGGCGTAAAGGTTAAGAGGACGGCTACAAGTTTTGGCAATAGAATGGCAGGCGAAAACGACAAAGACGTAATTTTGGTCTGCGACAGCATGGGCGGGGTTATCTTCCCTGAGTTTCAAAATGCGTTTGACGCAATGTATGCCATAGGCAAAATATTGGAGCGGACCGGAGAAGAAAATGTAACAATAGGTAAAATAATAGGCGAAGAAATCCCGTATTTTGAGGTACTGCACAAGTCTGTTCCTTGTTCTTGGGACAAAAAAGGCCAAACTATGCGTAAAGCGTTGGAAGACGTTAGAAACAGAAAAGCAGATTTGGCGATAGGCGTAAAAATATATACCAGCGCAAACAGCTGGGTTCTTTTAATGCCTGCGCCCGACGAAGTGTTATTTTATGTTTGGGCGGAAGCAAAAGACAAAGCGATTGCAGCGGGGCTTCTTGAAGAATACTCCGCAAAGATAAGAGAATGGCAAAAATAGATTCTACTTATAATTTTTGATAACATATACGCGCGTATACGACAGGCAAAAGGTTGTCGCTAGAGTAGGTTGCCCAAGGATAAAAAACTATGATTAAATTTGGCACGTCAGGCTGGAGAGGCGTTATTGCCGATGATTTTACTTACGCTAACGTGGCTGTTGTAACTCAAGCCATAGCTAATTTGTTAAAAGAACAAAATGGCAAAGCTGCGGTAATTATAGGCTACGACACCAGATTTATGTCTGAAGATTTTGCAAAGTCCGCAGCGGAAATCTTGGCAGGAAATGGAATAAAAGCTTTATTTTGCAAAAGAAACACCCCCACGCCCGTCATAGCTTACGACATAATACGCTCCAATCTTGCAGGCGGCATAAACTTTACGGCAAGCCATAATCCTTATAAATACAATGGATTAAAGTATTCTCCCGACGGGGGCGGTCATGCTCTTCCCGAAACTACGCAAAAAATAGAAAAATATTGCTCTTTAATTCAACCCAAAGACATAAAGTCCATGCCTTTTGACGAAGGCTTAAAAAATAAACTTATAGAGATGCATAATCCTCAAAGCGCATATATTAAAAAGATAAAAGATCTTGTAAACTTTAAAGCATTAAAAAAGTCTAAAATAAAAGTGGCGACGGACGTGCTGCACGGTACGGGAGCAGGCTATCTTGACGTTTTGCTTGACGACGCTGGCGTGCGCAACGCAACCATCAACAAAAACAGAGACGCTATGTTTGACGGCGGAGCGCCGGAGCCAAATGAAAGAAATCTTTCCGAGCTTACAAACTTGGTAAAGAAAGAGTCTTATAAGTTGGGCTTTTCTACCGACGGCGACGCCGACAGATTTGGCGTTATAGATTCTGACGGAACTTTTATAACCCCTAATCATGTTATACCGGTGTTGTTGTATCACCTAAACAAAACTAGAGGCTGGACGGGAATAGCCGCAAGAAGCGTTATGACTACGCATCTTATAGATAAACTTGCTGCAAAAATAGGCGTAGAAGTGGAAGAAACTCCAGTAGGTTTTAAATATATTGGCGACGTTATGGTAAACAACCCCGACAAATTTATAATTGGCGGGGAAGAGTCCGGAGGTCTTACCATAAGAGGACATGTTCCTGAAAAAGACGGTATTTTAGCGTCTCTTCTAACGGCGGAAGCCGTAGCAATGAGCAAGAAGTCGGTAAAAGAGCTGCTAAAAGATATTAAGAAGCTTACAGGCGAGGTTTTGACATCAAGGCTTAATTTTCATCTTCAGCGTGAAGAAATAGACAATTTTGGAGAAACTTTAAAAACAAAAACGCCAAACGGCATAGCGGGAATGAAAATTCAAAAAGATGTTACAATTGACGGACATAAATTTATTCTTGACAATAACAATTGGATAGGTTTCAGACTTTCAGGAACGGAGCCTGTGGTTAGAGTATACGCGGAGTCTGATTCGCAGACAAAACTTAACAAACTTTTAAAAGCCGGGAGAGCGTTTGTCTATGGAAAATGAAGAAAATAGCATCAAAGGAAAATTAAGAGCGTCAATTAAGAAATATATGATAACGGGGTTGATAGTTATAATCCCGTTGTGGTTAATGTATTTTGTAATAGCGATACTTTTTAAATGGACGAGCGGTTTTACTTTGCCCGTCATAAAGTATTTTTTGGTTGACAAGTACTGGATACAGGTGGTAGGTAAAATCTCAAGTTTCTGTTTGTCTTTGATAAGCATAGTAATTCTTGGATTTATTGCAAACAGGGCTTTCGGCAAGAAAACTTTGATATCAATAGAAAAACTTATAGAAAAGCTTCCTATATTTGGGACGGTTCATTCTGCGGCAAAACAGTTTGTAAATTTTATATTTGGCAAAAACGGCAAAAAAAGTTTTAAGCAAGTTGTTTTTGTCCCTTATCCTACAAAAGACGTTTATTGCGTTGCTTTTTTAACGGGAGACCAAAAAGTTAATAACGAAAAACGCATTTGCGTATTTATGCCGACAACGCCAAACCCTACTACGGGTTTTTTGTTTTTAATAAAAGAGGAAGATATTATATATACCAATTATAACGTTGAGCAGGCTTTCCAGTTTATTATTTCAGTCGGCGTAATAGAAATGGACAAGAACAATAAGAAAATACAGTTGAAGGAAGAAATACAAGAGATAAAGGACTTAAAGAGATGAAGTATAAGTCTCCGAGAGGAACCCGCGATATTTTTGGGGAAACGGCATTAGGGCTAAGTTTGTTGGAACAAAAAGCAAAAGAAATTTTTATAAGACATGGTTTTGAAGAAGTCAGAACGCCGATATTTGAAGACGCTGCTCTTTTTACAAGATCAATAGGACAAACTACGGATATTGTTGAAAAAGAAATGTACGTTTTTGAAGACAGAAAGGGCAGAAAGCTTGCTCTTCGTCCAGAAGGGACGGTTTCGCTTGCCAGAGCTTTTATTGAGCATAGAATGGATATTTCAAGCCCTGCGGGTAAGTTTTTTTATTCAGGCGAAATGTTTCGCTATGAAAGACCTCAAGCCGGAAGATACAGGCAGTTTAGGCAAATAGGCGCCGAAATTTATGCAAACTCTTCCCCCGCGGCTGATGCGGAAATTATAATTTTAGCGCAAGATGTTCTTTCTTCTTTTGGCATAGATAAAATAAATATTCATATAAATTCTTTAGGCTGCGAAAAATGCAGACCTCTTTTTAGGGAAGCGTTAGTTAACTATTTTAGCTCTGTTGAAGATTTATGCCAAGACTGCGTAAGAAGGCTTGAAAGGAATCCTTTGAGGCTTCTTGATTGTAAAGTCGATTCTTGTAAATTTACCGATTTCCCTAAGATATCAAATTATCGGTGTTCCGACTGTAAAGATAATTTTGATACAGTTCGGCTTTTACTAAAAAAAGCAAATTGCAATTTTACGGTAAACGACAAACTAGTAAGAGGATTGGATTATTATACAAGAACAGTTTTTGAAGTCCGCTCGGACGCGGTAGTCTCGCAAGATGCTCTTGCAGCCGGCGGCAGATACGATAATCTTGTTAAAGAAATCGGCGGTCAAAACACTCCCGCCGTAGGCTTTGCTCTTGGAGCAGAAAGAGTTTTTCTTGCGGCTCAAAGCGCGGGTTTTTTTGAGAATTTCAAAAGTCCTGAAAATTTTTTTGTGGCTATTGCCGATCAAGAACTGTTTGGCGAAGCGTTTGCTTTTGCCGTAAAGGCGACAAGAGATGGAATTAACGGCAACAAAGACATATCTGTTTTTGGTCCGATAAACGGCAAGAGCTTAACAAACCAGCTTAAGTTTGCAGATAAGATACAAGCGGCAAAAACTATCGTTTTTGCAAAAACTGAGTTTGAAAACGGCAAGGTTTTAGTAAAGAATATGAAAGACAAAACTCAAATTGAAGTCGAGCTAAATAATTTATAAAAGTTGCAAATAACCAAAAGCGATGAGATTAAAGCTTGGTTATTTGTTTTTTAATTTAGATTCAATTTAAATTGTTTCTTAAATTCTTCCATGTCTTTTTCTTGCCCTTCAATGCGTCGTTTCTCAAGCATGGTCTGGTTGCGAAGCCGCAAAACCGGCAAACAAAAATAAAAAGCTCGCGCGCTTCGCGCATTGCCTACCTGATTTTTTCTCACGACTGTTTTTACTCAAACTTGAATCCGGCGCATATGGCGATTGTTGAGTAATCCGCGTCTTTATTGTCGTTATTAGATAAGAAAGAAAGATTTGTTCTCGGGTATACGGCTTCAAGCGAAAGAACGTTTATGTTTACCCCAAAGCCAACGCCCCAATAAAGACCGCCTTCAGTATTATCAAAGGCTTTTGTTATTGGTACGCCGTTAGCCCTATTGTCCCTGAAATAAAAGGATAAGTATCGTCTAGTCCATGTAACGGCGCGCGGATCTTTGCTCCAAAGTAAATCGGCATTATTGATAAAGATTCGCTTTTTTCTAAATTTTTAATTTTTCTTGAAATATCTACAGTTGTTCCTGCGCCAAGAGCGAGAACATTCCCAAAGTATTGAAAAATTCCAATCCGCCGGAAAGCCCTAAATCCATATCGCGGGTTTTGTTATCATAGTTGAGTTTTGTTGAAGGTTATTATAAAAACTAAAGTAAAAGCAGCTATAAATTTTTTCTCCTTTTAAGACGGCTGAAAACTCAAAAATCTTGAGTTTGTAAATCCAAACATTTATTGTATAATTGCTATGTTTATACTACGACAAAACGAAAAAAATAAAAGAGGCTTCTTTGCTTTCTCTTAGTTACTCGGCTGCGATTAATGGCATAGACGCCAATATTGTTGAAGTTGAAACGTATATTTCTTCTGGCATGCCTGTTTTTTCAATTGTTGGTCTTGCAGACATTGCCGTCAAAGAGTCCCGCGATAGAGTGGCTGCGGCTATTAAAAATTCAGGTTTTGATTTTCCCACAAAAAAGATAACGGTAAATTTAGCTCCCGCCGATATAAAAAAAGAAGGCGGGACTTTTGATTTGCCCATAGCTCTCGGCATACTTGCGGCAAGCGGTAAAATAAAAAAAGATAATTTGAAAGATTTTTGCGCTGTGGGCGAACTATCTTTGGATGGCAAAATAAGAAAAGTCAAAGGCGTTCTTCCTATTTCTTTGGCGTTAAAGAAAAATCAAATAGAAAATTTTATAGTTCCTTTTGCAAATAGGCAAGAAGCTTCTGCGGCTGGAAAAATAAACGTTTTTCCATTCAAAACTCTTACGGAAGTCGTTAAATTTATTAACGGCGAGATCAGCTGCAAACAGTACGTGCATGATGAAAAAGATTTGGATTCTTTACTGGAATGCGAGTACGATTTTGCTGACGTTAAGGGGCAGAAAAATGCAAAAAGAGCATCCGAAATTGCCGCGGCTGGCGGTCATAATATGTTGATGTCTGGACCTCCGGGATCGGGCAAAACCATGATAGCAAAACGTATCCCAAGCATACTTCCCCCTATGACTTTTGACGAGGCTGTTGAGACTACAAAAATATGGTCTGTCGCAGGACGCTCTTTTAACGGCGGTTTGATAAATCGCCGAACGTTTAGAAGTCCGCATCATACTTCTTCAGCTACGGCGTTGGCAGGCGGCGGGGTTTGTCCAAAACCGGGAGAGGTTAGCTTGTCTCATAATGGAGTTTTGTTTTTAGATGAATTTGCAGAATTTAGAAGAGACGCGTTAGAAGCGTTGCGTCAACCTTTGGAAGATAAAGTGATAACTGTTTCCAGAGCAAAATGCAGTTTTACATTCCCTGCATCGTTTATGCTTGTAGCGGCAATGAATCCTTGCCCTTGCGGCAACTTGGGGCATAGAGAAAAAGAATGCGTTTGCAATCCAAATCAAATAAGAAAGTATCAGAGCAAAGTTTCGGGACCCTTAATAGACAGAATAGATATCCACATTGAAGTTCCCGCTTTAAAATTTTCTGAATTATCAAGTTTAACTTCAGATTCAGAAACTTCATCAAGTATAAGAAATCGCGTTATTAAAGCAAGAGAAATACAAAACTTAAGATTTGCAAACGCAAAAATACACTGTAATGCTCAAATGCAATCAAAAGAAGTAAAAGAGTATTGTTGTTTAGATAGCGCGGCGTACGAGATGTTAAAAGCTGCAATAGATAAACTAAATTTTTCAGCAAGGTCTTACGATAAAATTTTAAAAGTTTCAAGGACAATAGCAGATTTGGACATAAGCGGCTTAATTAGAGCAAATCATGTAGCGGAAGCAATACGTTATAGGTTTTTTGACAGATATTAAGCGATTTGCATATAAGCGCACATATTGAAGAACTAGCAAAAGAAATGGTATAATTCTGCGCAATGAGTAAATTGTTTTCAAGGGCGTTATGAAAAAGTATTTAAGGGAATTTGATAAACTTATAGGCATCTTTTCAACCTTGCGTTCCAAAAATGGTTGTATGTGGGATAAAGGACAGACCCACGAGTCCCTCGTGAAACGCCTCTTTTCAGAAGCCGAAGAAGTTAAACAAGCCGTTAAAAACAAAGATAAACAAAACCTTGAAGAAGAACTTGGCGATATTTTTTTGCAGGTTGTTTTTCATGCTCAAATTGCTAAAGAAAATAAAGATTTTGATATAACGGGCGTGATAGAAAAGTTAAACAAAAAGCTTGTCCGCAGACACCCGCATGTTTTTGGCAAATATAAGGTGAAAAACGCAAAAGATATAGAAGTTATGTGGGAAAGGCTTAAAGAAAAAGAAAAAAACTTGAAAGCAAAGAAACAAAATAGAAGACGTAAGCCTGTAATAAAATAGAATAGAGGATAGGTATGGTATCATTAAAAATTTTTACCGCAGTTTTTGTATTTTTAGCTGCTTTTATCGGGAAGGCGTTAGCAAGCGAAGCAAACTTGGTTGTGCCTGATTTGTCTTTAGTTAGCTTTTTCGGTAATACCGTCAACGGCAAATCTCTTTTGATGTTTGGTTTTATTGTTTGTGTTTTTGGAGCGTTGTTTGGTATTTGCCACTTCGTAAGCATTAAAAAGCTTCCCGTTCATGCTTCAATGAAAGCTATTTCTGAACTTATATATGAAACTTGCAAAACCTATCTTGTAACGCAAGGCAAATTTATAATCATTCTTGAATTGTCGCTTGCCCTTATCATAGTTGTATATTTCGGCTTGTTGGAGCATTTTGCCGCAGTAAAAGTGGCGACAATTGTTCTATGTAGCGTTATAGGAATTCTCGGAAGCTATGCCGTCGCGTGGTTTGGCATGAGAATCAACACTTTTGCCAATTCAAGAACTGCCTTTGCAAGTTTGAAAGGAAAGCCGTATCCTTTGTGCGCAATTCCCCTCCGCGCGGGCATGAGCATTGGAATGCTTCTTATAAGCGTTGAACTTTTGATAATGCTCGCGATTCTTTTGTTTATTCCTTCAGATTTTGCAGGAGCTTGTTTTATAGGCTTTGCAATAGGAGAGTCGCTAGGAGCTTCTGTTCTTAGAATAGCTGGCGGAATTTTTACAAAGATCGCCGACATTGGTTCTGACTTGATGAAAATTGTATTCAACATTAAAGAAGACGACGCAAGAAACCCTGGCGTTATTGCAGACTGCGTAGGCGACAACGCCGGCGACTCGGTCGGACCTACCGCCGACGGATTTGAAACCTACGGCGTTACTGGCGTGGCTTTGGTAACGTTTATAATTTTGGCGGTAAGCGACCCTGTTTTACAAGTTAAGCTTTTGGTTTGGATTTTTGTAATGCGGTTGATAATGCTTATCTCAAGCGCGGTTTCTTATTGGATAAATTCGGCAATATCAAAAATTAAGTTTGCTCTTGCAGACAAAATGAACTTTGAATCTCCGTTAACGTCTCTTGTATGGATAACTTCAATAGTTTCAATATTTTTGACTTTTGTCGTTTCAAAGGTTATTATAGGCGATTTAGGCGACGGAACTCTTTGGCGGAAACTTTCGCTCATCATAAGCTGCGGAACGATAGCCGGCGCGGTTATACCTGAAATTGTAAAAGTATTTACTTCAGTAAAAAGCGCTTTTGTTCAGAATGTTGTTAATTCTTCAAGACACGGCGGAGCTTCTCTTAATGTTCTTTCAGGTCTTACAGCGGGAAATTTTAGCGCATACTGGATGGGCATTACAATTATAATTCTCATGGGCGCGGCTTACGCAATAAGCTCTTTAGGGCTTGGAACAATTATGATTGCTCCCGCAGTGTTCGCTTTTGGTCTTGTTGCTTTCGGATTTTTAGGTATGGGACCTGTTACAATCGCAGTTGATTCTTACGGACCTGTTACAGACAACGCTCAGTCGGTTTACGAATTGTCTTTGATTGAAAATATCCCTAACATAGACAAAGAAATAGAGAAAGATTTCGGATTTAAGCCTGTTTTTGATAAGTCAAAATTATTGCTTGAAGAAAACGACGGAGCCGGAAACACATTTAAAGCTACGGCAAAACCTGTTCTTATAGGAACTGCAGTTGTCGGAGCAACAACGATGATATTCTCCACAATCGTTATGCTTACAGATGGTCTTACTAAAGGACTAGCAAATCTTTCGTTGCTGCATGCTCCTTTCTTGCTTGGGTTGATAGCCGGAGGATCAATAATTTATTGGTTTACCGGAGCTTCAAACCATGCGGTAACTAGCGGAGCTTACAAAGCTGTCGAGTTTATCAAAGGAAATATTAAACTTGACGGAAATTCTGAAAAAGCTTCAACTGAAGATTCTAAGAAAGTTGTTGAAATATGCACGATATATGCTCAAAAAGGCATGATAAACTTGTTTATGGTTGTGTTCTTTACGACGCTTGCTTTTGCATTTATTGAGCCTTACTTCTTTATCGGCTACCTTATTTCTATAGCGTTGTTTGGTCTTTTTCAGGCAATATTTATGGCAAATGCAGGCGGAGCTTGGGACAATGCGAAAAAATATGTTGAAGTTGACTTGCGTGAAAAAGGCACGGAACTTCACAAAGCTACTGTCGTAGGCGATACTGTCGGAGATCCGTTTAAAGATACGTCTTCAGTCGCAATGAACCCTATAATTAAATTTACAACGCTTTTCGGACTTTTGGCGTTAGAGCTTGCTTTGTCTCTTACCTCAAAAGGACAATTGAATACTATTCTTGCCGCGGCGTCTTTTGTAGTTGCCGTTATATTTGTAGTTAAATCTTTTACAGATATGAAAACAAAAATAGATTAGGTTTCAACTTACGCGCATAAGAGCAAGAAGAAAGAGCGTTTCAGTATCTAAAAGGCAAGTCAAAAAATAATTCGTTCAGGATGACGGCTAGGTTTAATTTATCGTCCTGAACGCTTTTTAAGGCAATCAATGAGATTTTTAAGAAATATTCTCGCTTTTATCGCAATGCCTGCGGTTTTTGCCGCAGGATATGCTCTTGCTGAAAGTTTCTTGTTTTTTTCTATCTCATCAGGCGGTAAGCGCATACCTTTTTGGATAGGAGCGTTTAGCTATATAACCTTTCAAGCGATTCTTTATAAACCCATGAAAACTTATATCTTTGGTCACGAACTTTCCCATGCAATAGCAGGTCTTTTAAGCTGCGCGAAAATAAAAAAATTCAATGTCGGCGAGATCTCTGGAAGCGTTGTTCTAACCAAAGACAATATTTGGATAACCCTTGCTCCATATTTTTTCCCTATATATACAATTGCTATTATGATAATTTATGTTTGTTTGGGTTGGTTTATGGATATAAAGCAAATATATGGATATTATCTTTTTCTAATAGGCTTTTCCATATCTTTCCATATTGCCTTGACAGTTTATATTCTTTCTATACAACAGCCTGATTTGAAGATCTACGGAGCATTTTTTTCTTATGTTATAATTCTAGCTGGTAACGTTATAGTGTTTACATTGCTTGCTCCTCTTGCTTTTGAAGATGCGATAAGCGTCAAAAATGTTTTTTTTCGGGCGTATCATAATATAATTAGTATTTATAAATTTATATATAATGGAGTAACGGAAATATGGCTGGCATTCCAAAAGACGAAATAAAAAGGAAAGCTTTTCATTTATTATCGCTGATTTATGTTTTTGTATATTGGCATTTGCCTAAGAGCATTGTTGTCTTGGGGCTTGGGATAACAATAGCTGTCGTCGCTTTGCTGGAATATATAAGATTTAAGTTCCCTATGGTTAACGATTTTTTTAAGAGCAATTTTAAAGGGTTTTACAGGTCCGATGAAGCCGCCAAAATAAGCGGTTTAATTTGGACTTTGTCAGGCGCGTTTATAGCAATAGTATTTTTCCCTAATAAAAGCATGGTATTTACAAGTCTTTTGTATCTTGCATTTGGCGATACAGCAGCTGCTTTAGTCGGCAGAACTATAGGCAGGCATAAAATTTTTACTGGCAAAAGTCTAGAAGGAAGTTTCGCTTGCTTTATAGTGTGTTTTATAATCGGATTGTTTCTTTTCAATATACAGTTTGCTTTAATCGGGGCGGTAGCCGCCGCTTTAATTGAAGCAATTCCTTGGAAGTTGAACGACAATTTTTGGATGCAGATAATTAATGCTGGGATTTTAACTGCAATTTCAAGCGTAATGGCGTGGGCAAAATGAAAAAAGTTACTATTATTTTCGCTTTAATTTGTTTGTTTGTTTGTTTTTCTAACGCAAAGATTTTTTATGCGAACGGGTCTCCCGACATAAAGAAAGTAGCGTTGACTTTTGACGATGGTCCGGGCAAAGCCACAAAAAGAATTTTGGAAATACTTAAAGAAAAAAATGTTAAAGCGACGTTTTTTATGCTCGGCGTTAGAGTGGAAAACGATACTGAAACGGCAAAAGATGTTATTGCCGCTGGTCATGAAATAGGCAGCCATACATATGGGCATGTCAATTTTTACGCTTACAAAAGCGCCGATAAGATAAACAAGATGGAAATAGAAATTTTACAAGCAAAAAAAATAATAAAAGATAAGTTGGGTATTGACGCCTATTTGATGAGATTTCCATACGGATATTCAAAACCTGAAGGACTGGAAGTCGCGCGAAAACAAGGTTATTATGTTATAAACTGGAGCTTCGGTATGGATTGGGAAAATGTATCGGCCCGAGAAATGCGTAAAAGATATAAACAAGCCGTCAAGAATGGAGCAATTTTTTTAATGCACGACTTGCCTAAAAATGATAAAATTTTGTCGTTTCTTGGAGATTTTATAGAAGAAATCAGAGCGGAAGGATACGAGATTGTTACTGTAAGCGAGCTTTTAGATCTAAAACAAAAATAGTCGAATGGCAAATATCTTAATTTTGTCGGTAGAAAAAAGAAACTCTTGCGCTGTAAAGATTCAAGAAGCTTTAACAAGTTCTGGTTGCGAAATAAGAACAAGTCTCGGCATTCATGATAGTTGTTCAGATTCTTGTTGTGACAAAGGACTTATAATTTTAGAGACGCTATCCGAAGAAAATTTAATAAAGTCGCTGTTTGCAAAACTTGAAACTCTAGACGGCGTAAAAGCCAAATTTGTAATAATTTAGCCGTAAGGCGTAAGAAGTCTATAAGCGTTGTTTCTAATACGTTTTAAGAATTGTAGCTGTTTGCATTCATAAGCGGTTGTAAGTTTAGCGTTTTTCTTTTTCTCTTCCGCAATCGCAGTAAGTTTTTTTGCTAAGTTTTTACTGAATATTTCCATGTTGGACTCAAAATTAAGCTTAAAACTTCTCTCGTCCCAATTTGCTGAACCGACAAACACCCATTCGTTGTCGACCACAAAAATCTTGCTGTGGTCAAAAGGTCTGGACGTGCGGTATATTTTTACCCCGCTTTCTATCAACCGCAAGAAATTTGACTCTACCGCATAATTTAAAATTTTATGGTCGCTCTTTTCAGGTATTATTATTTCTACGTCGACATCTTTCATCGCGGACATTTCAATTGCGGTTAAAATATTATTTTCGGGAAGGAAATACGGAGTTACTATAAGAATTTTTCTTACCGCGGCGTTTATTGCCCCTGTAACAATAAGCTCTATTATGCCGCTCTTATTATCAGGTCCGTCAGGAATAATTCTCGCAGGGGACATTCCCTCTTTCGCATGAGAAACGGTCCTTGCAAAAGACTGAATTTTTACCCCTGTGGCAAATTCCCAATCATCTTCAAAAGTTTCTACCATTTGCTCTATAACCGAACCTTTAACTTCAAATGTTATATCTAAGATCCCGTCTTTTAATTTATGCGTAAAAATATTTTTTTTTGAAAGGTTCATGCCTCCAAAAAATGCGGCTTTTCCGTCAATTATCATCATTTTTCTATGATTTCTTAAGTTTACAAAAGGCATAGATATAGGAATATGCGGTGGCAAGAATACTCCGCATTCAACGCCATGGATCTCGGATAATCTTTTCTCTATAGAACGGTGGAAAAATTTTAAAGTTCCAATACCGTCTACTAAAACTTTTACAGAAGCTCCGTTTTTAACGGCAGTTTTAAAAGCGTCAAGAAATTTAATCGTTTCACTGTCGTAATCAAATATATAGCTTGAAATTAAAACCTCTTTCTTTGCATTCTTTATGGCTTTTAACATTTTAGGATAAGCCTCAACGCCATTTTGTAAAGGTTCAATGGAATTTTCAAAAGCAAAAGTTTGAGGGTATACGTTATGTCCAAAGGTTATAAATTGTTTGTAATTTATAGGTAGGCTTCCAAAAATATTGTTTATTATCTCATAGGAGTATTTTTCCGACAAGGTTATCTTTTTTCTTAAACGGCTGCCTTTTCTTTTTACTCTATTGATTCCAAGAAAAATATAAAATATAGTTCCAATAAACGGCGATAAAAAAACTAACGCTATCCAACCTATTGCGCTTCTAACTTCGTTTTTGTGCAGTAGTATGTGAGCGCTCGTTCCAAAAGCCAATGCGATATAAATTCCGACTGCTATGGCGGTGTGAAAGTTGTAATTGAAAAGATTTGAAAGGAATCCCATAATCATTTCGCGCAAATCCTGTTTAAACTTTGTTATCGTCGCGGCAATCTTAAATTTTCGCTAAAAGAATGCTAGCATAGTTTAATTTGTTTTATCAAGAAAAAAAGGCTGAAATATAGAATTACTGGTCAAAGATGATTATACTGATATAAGGATTTTGCGGGAAAAATCTGTTAAAGCAACGCGGTTATTTTCAAAATACAAGCATATTTCTTTTGACTCGTCAGATTTACGTTTTTCAGCAAAAAATGATCCTGACGCATTTTAAGGATATATCGGCGTATTGAGAGATTATAGAGCGACAAGAGCAAGATAGGATAAGCGACTTTTGCTTCCAAAGTCACATTACTAAAACCGATAACCTCAGGAAACTTTTCTCAAATTTGCGTACTTGTCGTATAGGGATATCAAAATTATTATGAGTTCATGGAGGAGAACCAACGGATACTAGGGAAAAGAGTTGATATGAACTAATAAGGAGTGTTTATGAGAAAGAAAATAGTTGCTATGACGTTAGTTTTTACATTTATGGTTTCGCAAATGGTGACCGTGCAGGCTACGAGCGTCATGGAAGTTATTGAAACGCTGCGCTTTTTAGCAATGCCGATATGTCAGGATACCGATATAGCGGTTTTAGAGGAACTGCGTCAGGTTTCCCCAGCGTTTTTTCCAATAACGTCGTCAGAAAGGAATCGTCGCGAAAGAGAAGTTTTAGAAGACTTTCACAAACGGCAGAAAGAATATCACACAAAGCATTTTAATGCGGATACGGAACAAGAACCTGTTTCTTCACCGCAACCTCAAACAGTTTGGCAGAGAATTAAAGCAAAAACAAAGGACACTAGGGGAACATAAAAAGAAGTGCATATTGGCGGTTGTGTGCGTTGTGGGAGCGATTGTAGCGTGGTATAAGCGGGAAGCTATCGCGGAATTTGCAAACACATGGATAGCGAGGATAAACGGGCGAGAAGTACCGCAAACGGCGCTCCCCGCGGTGCAGATGGGGCTAACCAGTCGCGAGCGGGAAGATTTTGCCCGCATCAAGACGCTTTATTATCTCAGTTTGGAAGAACAAGTGCGTATGAATGAGTTGTGGTCTAGACAACGGGGCGTCCGTCCCACGGTGACGATGGACGATGTTTACAAGCTAAATAGCCTATTAAGAAAAGAGACGTTGACTCAGACAGAAGATGCGGCGCGCCGCGCGCTGCTCGGTAGGTTTAGGGGAGCGAGGGAGCGGTGCGGGGGAAAAAGTATAAGTATAAGCCGTAACGAAGAGATGGAGCTTGATCTATTTAGGAGAAGAAAGGATGATCCCTCTTTGGAACGACAAGTGCGTATGAATGAGTTGTGGTCTAGACAACATGGCGTCCCGCCCACGCTGACGGCGGGCGATAGGGACGAGATGATTTCTTTGCGCAGAGGTCAGAACGCCTTGCGCTACCAAGAGCTGAGAGATAAGTTCAGTCAAGCTCTGGATAAGTTTAGGAGAGGGTTAATTTGAGAGGACAATATAACAATCAACAGCGTCATGCCCGCCCGAGACCAGCACTGCCATCCCATCAGCTGCAAAGAGAACTTGATGATTTAAGGGTGCAGTTGGAAGTCTTAATGAAGGCAGCTGCACCGTCGCCCAAGTATGGATGATGACTTCAGCAATATTTGTTTGGTTAAAAAAGCCGCGACTGTATTTTACTTTGCAAAAGGCATATATATAAGTGTATTGCGGCTGTGTAAAAGATGTTGACAAGGGTATTAACAAAAGAAAAAAATCGGCAATCCTTTCTCATAAAAATATCAAAAAACTCAAGTTATTGTTGTAGCGAAGTTTCCCAATGTTAATAAGAATACAAAATGATATAATATCTTAAGTTGCAAAATCCAAAAAAAATAGGTATTTTTATGGCTGCAGAATTTGTGCATTTGCACAATCATACCGAGTATTCTCTTCTTGACGGCGCGTGTAGACTGACTGACGACAACGGTAATCCCGGCGAACTTTTTAATTTAATTGCCAAAGAATATAAAATGCCAGCTTTTGCTATTACCGACCACGGCAATATGTACGGAGCGATGGAATTTTATTGGGCAGCCAAACAGGTCGGCGTCAAGCCTATACTTGGCTGCGAGGCGTACGTAGCTCCAAAATCCCGTTTTGATAAAAATATAGACAAAAATGCCGAAGACGGTGGAAATTACAACCACTTAACGCTCCTTGCCAAAGATTTTAAAGGTTATCAAAATCTTATGCGTATAGTAAGCATTGGGTTTACCGAAGGGTTTTATTATAAGCCTCGCGTAGATAAAGAAGTTTTAAGAAAGTACAGTAATGGAATCGTTGCTATGTCAGGTTGTTTGGCGGGAGAAGTCGCCTCTTATTTGCTTAAAGGGAATTTTGAAAAAGCGGAAAAAATAGCGATAGAGTACCGCGATATTTTTGGTCTTGATAATTTCTATTTAGAAATTATGGATAATGGTCTTGAAAAACAGAAAAAAATAATTCCCGGACTTATTGAACTTTCCCAAAAAACAGGCATTCCGCTGGTCGCTACCAACGACTGCCATTTTTTAAAGAAAGAAGACGCTCAAATACATGACATTTTGCTTTGCGTCGGCACTGGGAAAATGTTGAGCGATCCCAAAAGATTGAAATTTGATTCAGACTTGTTTTATTACCGCAGCGCTGAAGATATGGCAAAGACGTTTAACTACGTTCCGCAAGCTTTAAAGGCTACTTTGGAAATCGCCGAAAAATGCAATATTGAAATAAATACGGATAAACTGCTTTTGCCGCGGTTTCCCGTTCCGCAGGAATATAAATCTGACGCAGAGTATCTTGAAACTTTATGTAGACAAGGTCTAATAAAAAGATATGGGAACGTTAAATCCGAACAGGGAAACAGATTAAAGCACGAGCTTTCCGTTATTAACAGAATGGGTTTTGCCTCTTACTTTTTAATAGTTTCGGACTTCATAAAATATGCAAAAGACAACGGTATTCCCGTGGGTCCGGGTAGAGGTTCAGGCGCAGGCTCTATGGTCGCTTACGCTTTGGGGATTACTGATATTTGTCCTTTAAAATATGATTTGCTGTTTGAAAGATTTCTAAATCCCGACAGACGCTCAATGCCTGATTTGGATATAGATTTTGCAGATTCAGGTAGAGAACAAGTTATAGAATACGTTCGCCATAAATACGGCGAAGAAAAATGCGCGCAGATTATAACATTTGGATCAATGCAATCCAGACTTGTTATAAAAGACGTGGCGAGAGTCATGGGCTTTACGCCGACAGAGTCGAACAATATAGCCAAACTTATTCCGCTAAATGCAAGCATTGCCGAAGCTTTGGAATCTTCTCTAGATTTAACAAAACTTGTAAAAGTCGACGAGCGCATTGCAAAGCTTATAGCGGCGTCGCAAAAACTGGAAGGACTTAAGAGACATACGGGCGTGCATGCCGCCGGTATGGTTATAGCCAATGAAGAAATAACCAACTATTCGCCCCTTTCAAAAGGTTCAAAAAATATTATTACTACGCAGTACGACGGCGTAGCGTTGCCGCGGCTTGGTCTTTTAAAAGTTGACTTTTTAGGTCTTAGAACGCTTACCGTCATTGACGAATGCGTAAAATTTATCCGCAAGAAAAACCCGGAGTTTGACTTAGACAACGCGCCCTTAGATGATGAGAAATCTTATCGGCTTCTTGCCGAAGCAAAAACTATGGGTGTGTTTCAGCTTGAAAGCAAAGGCATGAGAGAATTGATAAGAAAACTAAAACCGAGCAACATTGATGATGTCGTGGCTTTGATAGCTTTGTACAGACCAGGTCCTATGGGGTCGGGAATGTTGGACGATTTTGTAAACAGAAAACACGGCAAAACGCCAATTATTTACGACCACCATTTGCAAGAACCTATATTAAAAAATACTTACGGCGTTATTTTGTATCAGGAACAAGTTATGAAGATGTCCGTCGCTATGGCTGGTTTTACGCCCGGTGAAGCGGACAGTCTTCGCAAAGCGATGAGCAAAAAAATTCCTGAAGGTATTGAGAAACAAAGAGAAAAATTTATAAACGGCGCCAAAGAAAAAGGCATAGTCAAAAAAATTTCTGAAAAAATCTTTAACAATATAGTAGCTTTTGCAGGATACGGATTTAACAAGTCCCACTCTGCGGCTTACGGCGTGGTGTCTTACAGAACTGCGTATTTAAAAGCAAATTATCCGTTGGAATACTTAACGGCCTTGCTTAACGGCGAAATCGGTCGTTCGGCTGTAAAAGATAATGAAGAAAGTAAACTTGTAATGTATTTGGACGACGCCGCGTTGTTTGGCGTTAAAACGTTGCCGCCCGATATTCAACGTTCCAACGGCAAATTTAAAATAGAAGGTTCGGATATACGCTTTGGACTTCTTGCTATTAAAAACGTCGGAGAAGGTCTAACGCAGTCTATAGAGCAGGCAAGATCGGTTAATGGCAAAGAAACCAAGTTTAAAGATTGGGGCGATTTTTTACGGAGAATAGATTTAAAATCAACCAACAAAAAAGCTTTTGAATGTCTTGCAAAAGCCGGAGTATTTGATTCTTTCGGCGGTGAAAAACTTGAAACAAGAGCAAGTTTGATGCAAAGCATAGATTCGTCGGTTGATAAAGCCGTAAAGATAAAACAAGACAAAGAATCGTCTCAAGGTTTTTTATTTGACAGCGCTGAAACTATGGTTGGCGCGTCGTCATTGCAAAAAGCAAAACCTTTAGATAGTTTTAAATCGTTGGAATACGAAAAGGAAGTTTTGGGTTTTTATCTTTCAGGGCATCCTCTCGCTCCAAGAAAAAGAGAGATAATAGCCTACTCCAATTACAGATTGGACAAACTTCCCGATCCCAAAGAAAATGTTGATTTTAAAACGGCTCGGATTGTGCGCATCGCAGGCATGATAGTTTCAATAAAAAAGCTTATCTCAAAAGCTAAAAAAGAGCCGTATGCGAGAATTAAAATAGAAGATTTGTACGGCAGCGTGGACGCGGTTTTGTTCCCTAAAGCTTTTGAAAGATTTGAAACCTACTTAACGCAAAACAATGTGGTTGTAGTAAAAGGCGGTATTATGGGGACTCAAGGCCAGCCTGAAATAATAGTTGAAGACATTATGACTATAGACGAAGCAAAAAAGAAAATTCCGCCTAATTCCGGCGAAGTTCACGTAAAATTTTCAACCGCAAGGTACGACGATGTTTTAAGCGAAGAGTTAAAAGAAATTTTTAGCGCTAATAAAGGCAAAGCAAAAATTTATATTGACTTGGAAGATGCTCTGCACGGAAACTTTTCAATAGAGACTGAGTATCTTGCGGAATGTTCGGATGATTTCATAAACGATATAGAGGCGGCAATAGGCATAAAAGATTCCGTTGAATTACGGTACGCGAATTAAGATATATGGAGAAAAAGAATGTTAGACGTCAAAGTTATTAGAGAAAATCCCAAAGCCGTAAAACAAGCTATGTTAAATAGGAACAAAGAAATAGATTTTACGCAGCTTTTAAAGTGGGACGACGAAAGAAAGTTCGTCATAAGCGAGATCGAAAAATTAAGATTAAAAAGAAATAAAGTTTCCGAAGAAGTCGGCAAGCTTAAAAGAGGAGGAAAAGAGTCTTCTCCTGAAGTTCTTGAAGAAATGAACGAAACAAGAGGTTTAATTCAAGAGCGGGAAAAACGACTTTTGTCTTTGGAAAACCGTATAGAAGACTTTCTATCGGGTCTCCCAAATATTCACGACGCAAGCGTGCCTGTGGGAAAAGACGAAAAAGACAACAAAATTATAAGATATATCGGCGAACCTAAAAGAACTTCTTTCAAATCAAAATACCATTGGGAAATAGGCGAAAAGCTGGGAATTCTTGATTTTGCAACAGCTTCCAAAATTTCAGGTTCAAGATTTGCTATGTTGAAAAATGAAGGCTGCGCTTTGGAAAGAGCCATAATTTCTTTCTTTTTAGATGCGCACAAAGCGAAAGGTTATAATGAAGTAATAACGCCGTACCTTGTAAACAGGGCGTCAATGTTTGGAGCCGGACAATTGCCTAAATTTGCCGAAGAAGCATTTAAATGCGCAAACGATGATTTATATTTAATATCAACGGCGGAAATCCCCGTCGCGAATATTTATAGGGGCGAAATTTTGGACGAGGATAATCTTCCGCAAAAACTTGTTTCTTATTCCGCATGTTTTAGAAGGGAAGCGGGCGCTTACGGTAAAGACGCAAAAGGGCTTATAAGAAACCGCCAGTTTAATAAAGTAGAGCTTGTAAAATTCGTAAAACCGGAAAATTCCGACATGGAACTTGAGTCGCTTGTTTTAGATGCGGGAAATGTTTTGGAGTTATTGGGTCTTCCTTATAGAGTTGTGTTGTTGTCAACAGGCGATACTGGTTTCTCGTCGTCAAAAACTTATGACTTGGAAGTCTGGCTTGCAGGCGACGGGGTATACAGAGAAATTTCTTCATGTTCAAACTTTAAAGATTTTCAAGCAAGAAGAATGAACATAAAAGTGAAATATAAAGATAAGAAAAAGGAGCTTCTTCACACATTAAACGGCTCGGGCGTCGCCGTCGGCAGAACTTTTGCCGCGATACTTGAATACTATCAACAGGAAGACGGTTCTGTCGTAATCCCTGAAGTTCTTCGCAAGTACGCGGGTTTTGACATGATAAAAAGCAAGTGACAAATAATAAGGGTTCACGGAAAAAAGAGATAAAAATTTAGATAAAACTAACTTGATAAAAATTATAACACCGGCGACAAATTGCATTTTTATAGAAAATAGAATTACTAAAAAACATCAAAATAACATACCTAGTCGCTATGTTTTTCAAAAACCTAAAACCGATAAACTCGGGCGAAGAGATTGGCATGACAGGATTTGCTTATCCAGACTCAGACGGCGAAATATCTATTGATGGGCGGTGGAAACGCGGTTATATAGGCGGACTGATATTTTTATAGTTTTTGTTTTTAAAAGAATATTCGGCTTCGTTACACGAAGCCGAATATTCTTTTAGTTGAGCGATCTTATTTTTTCTTTTTTTTGGTCGCAGTTTTTTCCTTTGTACCCTGTTTCTTTACTATCTTTTTCTTAGGCGCAACTTTTTTCGTCTTGCATCCACAAGCCATTCTTGGCTCCTTTTGGGAAATTAATCCCTTGTTTTTATTTCCGCGCGCTAAACGCGGAAAGGGTTAGAGGTATTTTAATAAAAAATAAATCTTGTTTCAAGTCTTTTGGAGTGTTCCGCGGCGGAAGTTTTATACTCTTCATTTCAAAAAACCCCGCCGCCAGCGAGACCAGAAAATAGATAACCCATATGTGCATATAGTAAGCGCCAAAAAGCGCGGTCAATCCAGCGACGATGAACGATCCTGCGAAAATAAGAAGGCTTGCTTCAATGTATCTCCATTTCGTCGGTATTAAGTTATAAATATTTGCAAGCTGATAACTATGCCGTCTATGTCTTACATATGCCGCTGCAAGAAGCAAGAATCCTACGGGAGAAACAAACTGGCATATCAAATGTATCAATATAAGTTGTATCGGCGGGTTTGCTGACTGAAACCATACGGGATCGTAGAGCGTTATAAAACCCCATGTTGACAAAACCTTAGAACCCGTTACCGCCAAAGTGTTTAACAAAATAAAATAATTCCCATCAACGTTCCTCCTACTGTGTAAGCGGCAAATTTTGACGAGCGAGGAGCGCCGCTTGGCGTTGGCGTCCAGTGGAAAATAGCGACAAGAATAGAAGGGGCTATTACAGCCATCAAAAAAAATTGTCGGAGACAATTTACAATCAAAGTCGCCGGGTACGGACCTAAAATATTTTGGAGAGGTCTTGTTATAAAATAAATTCCAAATAATATAAAAGCCGCTTCAATTTTTTTAAACCCTATATCGCCAAACATAATTGAACGGAACTTGCTTGTACGCCTTACTTCCGCAGCCATAGCAAAATACATTAGCCCCGCCAAGATGGGCAAAAGAAAGGCTACCAAAAAATTGAAATTCATTTTATATCCGAAAAAGTAATATTGTTTAATTATTTCATAAACGTCTAGCTTGGATTCTTAAAAGGCGGTCAAACTCTGTTTTTAAATGCTTTGAGAGTGTTTTCAAGCAACATTGCTATCGTCATTGGACCTACGCCGCCAGGCGTCGGCGTTATAGTTATATCGGCGTTTTTAACCGACTCAAAATCAATATCGCCGCAAAGTCCTTCGTCGATTCTGTTTATTCCTACGTCAATTACAACCGCTCCGTCTTTTATGAAATCCGTATTTAAAAATTTAGGTTTGCCAATCGCTGCGACGACAATGTCGGCGTTTTTGCACAATTTTTTTAAGTTTTTTGTTTTGGAATGAGCCATTATTACCGTAGCGTTATTTGCAAGCAGCAACATTGAAAGAGGTTTCCCAACTAAGTTAGATCTTCCAATAACAATTGCCGTTTTTCCTTCAATTGATATGTTTGATTTATTAAGAAGAGATATAACTCCAAGAGGAGTGCAAGAAACCAAAATATTTTTTTTGATAATTTCGTCCCAACTTTTTGACAAATTCAAAAGACCGGCGTTAAAAGGGTGAAGACCGTCCACGTCTTTTAAAGGGCTTATTGCATTTATGCAATCTTGCGCATGCTCATTATTTGGAAGAGGCAGCTGAAGTAAAATTCCGTCGACTTCGGAGGTTTTGTTTAATTCATTTATTAAGGCGATAATATCTTCTTTTGAAGAATTCGCATCGAGATTGCGATGGAAAGATTGAATATCCGCGTCTTGGCAAGCCTTAATTTTTGATTTTATATATACTTGGCTTGCCGGATTTTGACCTACTAAAATTGTTGCAAGACCGGGAGTTTTTCCCGTTTCTTGTTTGATTTTTTTGACATTTTCTTTAATTTCTAATCTTAAGTCGTTTGATATTTTTTTACCGTCAATCGGGTTCATCATATCCTCTTAAAATAGCTTGCCGTAATCTAAAATGGAATTATATCAACTAATGAATACTCATTGCAAGGAACAAGAAATTTTTGTACAATCGTCAATTGTTGAACGGTTGTTTTTGCGAACGCAGTGAAATCAAAAAAGATAAAGCTAAAGCTAAAGAGTGGAGGGGTCGCATAGCTGGCTTAGTGCGCTGGTTTGCTAAACCGGTATACGGATGAATGTCCGTATCGAGAGTTCGAATCTCTCCCCCTCCGTTCGTTTCTATAGCAAAGCGACAATCGCGTCTTATTTTCTTTTTGAAATTTTGAGGGAGGTTAGGTTGTTTTATCTATAGACGAGACTTTTTTGTTTGTATGTGTAAATAAACTAAGGAGATAAAAGATGAGTCGCAACAAAGAAAAATGCGCTTACGAATGTTCTCGCGAAGTACAGCAAATGACATGCGTAGCTAAGGGCGCCAAACACGGTCCTGCTCCTATCCCTGAGGAAGGGAAATGGGTAAAAGCCGCGCAAATTACCGATATAAGCGGTTTGACGCACGGAATAGGTTGGTGCGCTCCCCAGCAAGGCGCTTGCAAATTGACGTTAAATGTTAAGAAAGGCGTTATAGAAGAAGCCTTGATTGAAACCATAGGCTGTAGCGGTATGACGCACTCAGCCGCTATGGCGGCGGAAGTTTTAAGCGGTAAGACTATTTTGGAGGCGTTAAATTCCGACTTGGTTTGCGACGCTATAAACACTGCAATGAGAGAGCTTTTCCTTCAGATAGTATATGGAAGGACTCAAACGGCATTTTCCGAAGGCGGTCTTCCGATAGGCGCGGGAATGGAAGATTTGGGAAAAGGTCTTCGTTCGCAGGTTGGCACCATGTACGGCACAAACAACAAGGGCGTTCGCTATTTAGAAATGGCGGAAGGCTATATTCTTGAAATAGGATTGGACGCGAATAATGAAGTTATTGGATACAAGTTTGTTCACCTCGGTAAGATGATGGACGCCATAAAGAAAGGAATATCCCATAAAGAGGCGTTTGATAAGAATGTGAACGCATATGGTCGCTTTGACGAAGCTGTTAAGAAAATTGATCCGAGAAAAGAATAAGGAGACGGCTATGGCAATCGCATTTGAAAGTTACGAAAGAAGAATAAAACAAATAGAAGCAGCTCTTAAAGAATACGGAATTAAAGATTTAGAAGAATCTCGGAAGCTGTGTCTTGATAAAGGCATAGATGTAGAAAAAATAGTTAAAGGCATTCAGCCTATAGCTTTTGACAACGCTGTTTGGGCTTATACAGTTGGAGCGGCAATCGCTTTAAAGAAAGGCGTAAAAACTGCGGCTGAAGCTGCCGAAGCCATAGGCGTAGGCTTGCAGTCTTTTTGTATACCGGGGTCCGTTGCCGACCAACGTTTGGTGGGTCTCGGACATGGAAATTTGGCGGCGATGCTTCTCAGAGAACAGACAAAATGTTTCTGTTTCTTGGCGGGACACGAAAGTTTTGCCGCGGCTGAAGGCGCAATCGGCATTGCAAGAACTGCAAACAAAGTGCGCAAAGAACCTTTGAAAGTTATTTTGAACGGTTTGGGGAAAGATGCGGCTTATGTTATAAGCCGCGTCAATGGTTTCACTCATGTTGAAACCGAGTACGACTATAACTCCGGAAATTTAAACGTTATAAAAGAAACGCCTTTTTCAAGCGGCGACAAGTCAAAAGTAAGAGTTTATGGAGCTGACGATGTAAGCGAAGGCGTGGCGATTATGATAAAAGAAGGCGTAGATGTTTCTATAACCGGAAACTCCACAAATCCTACGCGTTTCCAACACCCTGTTGCTGGAACATACAAGAAGTGGTCTGTTGAAAATGGAAAGAAGTATTTCTCCGTAGCCTCAGGCGGGGGAACCGGAAGAACTTTGCATCCTGACAATATGGCGGCAGGTCCTGCTTCTTACGGTATGACCGACACCATGGGACGTATGCACGGCGACGCTCAGTTCGCGGGATCTTCTTCAGTTCCTGCGCACGTTGAGATGATGGGACTTATAGGTATGGGCAACAATCCAATGGTTGGAGCGTCTGTCGCTGCGGCTGTTGCCATAGAAGAGTCTTATAAATAGAGATTTTAGTTTGACAAAGACTAACTGATTTGTAATAATCTACGCTCTAAATCCGTCTTTTAGTCTAGGAGTTAGTTATTGCGTTAAGCGCTATGGAGGTATAGAGATGGCGGTGCGACTACGTTTGCAAAGAACAGGCAAACCAAAAAGACCTTACTATAGAGTTGTTGCAGTTGAGCAGAAATCAAAAAGAGATGGACAGCCTATTGAAATTTTAGGGCAGTATGATCCTATAGCTGTAGATAACAAGCTCAATGTCAACATGGACAGAGTTAACTATTGGTTAAGTATAGGCGCAAAAGCTACTGAAACTTTGGCTGTATTGATAAAAAAGAGCCAAACATCCGACAACAAATAACGTTCGACTCTTAATCAAATAACGGAGGGACGACTTATTATGAAAGAACTAGTGCTTTTGATTGCGAAGGTTTTGGTTGACAAGTCGGATCAGGTAGAAGTCAAAGAAATTGCTGGAGAAAAAGCAACAGTTTTAGAATTAAAAGTCGCTGATGGAGACAGAGGAAAGATTATTGGCAAGGAAGGAAGAATAATTAAGGCAATAAGAGTTATTGTTAATTCCGCCTCCGCAAAACTTGATAAGAGGGCGACGGTAGAAGTAATAGAGTGAGCGAATGGATCATAAAAACAACGATTTAAGATGGAAAGTCTCCGATATATTGGGTTTTGAAGTATTTGACCAACGCGGAAACCGTATAGGAGTCCTTTCAGATGTTATATTAACAGGCAGCAATGACGTTTGGGTTGTAAAGTATTGCAACGAAGAAGTTTTGATACCCGCGTTAAAAAGCGTGGTAAAGGAAGTTAATTCTGCAAGAAAAAAAATTTTCGTCGTTTTGCCTAAAGAGTATGATGACATTTATGGTCAAGTAAAATCGGCTGACGATGTTCTTGAGTACAATGGTTGCTACATATATGAGGATTGATATTCTTACAATATTTCCGGCAATGCTACAAGGAGCGTTGACGGAAAGCTTGATAGGAAAAGCGTTGCAAAATAAAATTCTTGATATTAACTTAGTAAATATAAGATCTTTTTCTAAAGATAAACATAAAAAAGTTGACGACAAACCCTTTGGCGGCGGCGCAGGCATGGTTATGAAGCCTGAGCCTCTTTACGACGCGATAAAAGGCGTCGGCGTTAAGAAAAAGAACAGGTATTATAAGAAACCTTATGCCAAACCGTGCGTAATTTATATGTCGCCCCAAGGCAAGCCGTTAAATAACGAGATTGTAAAAAGTCTTGCGAGGTTTAAACATTTGGTTATTGTGTGCGGTCATTACGAAGGCATTGACGAGCGCGTTATGAACTATGTTGACGAAGAAATTTCCATAGGGGATTATGTTCTTACCGGAGGGGAAATCCCCGCGATGGTTTTAATTGACAGCGTGGCGAGAATGCTGCCAGGAGTTGTTAAAGAAGAATCTTCGGTAACTAACGACTCCTTTTATAATGGGTTGTTGGATTATCCTCATTATACAAGACCTGCGGTTTTCAAAGGCCATAAAGTTCCCGATATTCTTTTGTCGGGAGAACATAGGAAGATTGAAGAATGGCGACGCAAAGAAGCTTACAAGCGTACAAAAGAAAGGCGTCCAGATTTGCTGAAAAGATAAAATTGGAAATATTAGAATGCGAAGTTAATGCCGTTTCGCGTTTGTTATTATAAAGGAGCGGGTAAAATGTCATTATTAGAGTATGTTCAATCGTTGCAGAAGAGAGATTTGGGCGTATCTTTTAAGCCGGGCGATCAGGTGAAAGTATATTTTAAAGTAGTTGAAGGCGAAAACGAAAGAATTCAGGTTTTTGAAGGAGTTGTTATCCGCATGAAAGGAAGCGGTCTTTCAGAAACATTCACAGTAAGAAAAATTTCTTTTGGCGTTGGCATAGAGAGAATTTTTCCTATAAATTCTCCTCGCATAGACAAGGTTGAGGTTGTCAGATACGGAAAAGTACGCAGAGCAAAACTTTACTATTTGAGAAATCTTTCAGGTAAAGCTGCAAGAATTAGCGAAGATTCTTCAAAGAGATTTGTTAAAAAAGAAATAGCCCGGCAGACTCCTGCGGCTAACTAAGCGATTTGTTAAAACGAATGGATCCGTTCTTGTTTGATAAAAAAATTTATGATAAAGGACTCCGATTTATTGCCGGCGTTGACGAGGCGGGACGGGGACCTTTAGCTGGTCCGGTAGCGGCCGCCGCGGTAATCCTTCCTAAAGACCTAATAATTCCCGACTTAAACGATTCCAAACGATTGTCCGAGAAAAAAAGAGAAAAGCTTTTTGACATAATAAAAGAAAAAGCTTTAGCTTATGCTGTTGAAATAGTTGACAATACAATTATTGATCAAATAAATATACTCCAGGCTGCGTTCCTTGCAATGTCTAAGGCTGTTTCTAAATTGCAATATAAACCGGAATTATGTTTAGTTGACGGCAATCGCAAAATTCCAGCTCTTAAGCTTAATCAAGAAGCGCTTATAGGAGGCGACGCAAAAAGCGCGTGCGTTGCCGCAGCTTCAATACTTGCCAAAGTTACAAGAGATAGGTTGATGTTGGAATATGCAAAACAGTATGCTGTTTATGAGTTTGAAAAACACAAAGGATACGGTACTAAAAAGCATATAGAAGCCTTAAAAAAACACGGGGCTTGCCCTATACATAGAGTAACTTTTGCTCCAATAAGCGAAATGCTTTCTCAGAGAAAGTTGGATATATAGTTTAGTTGTTTGCCGACGTTTAAGAGAGGCTAATCCATGAAAACTGCAAGGGATATAGGCTTTGAAAAAGAAAAGGAAGTCGCGGCATATCTTAAAAAACTGAAATACAAAATTCTTGATACAAACTTCAGAACTCGTTTTGGCGAAATAGACATAATAGCAAAGCAAGACGGTACGATAGTTTTTATAGAAGTGAAATACAGAAAATCGTCTTTTAGCGGAACTCCCCAAGAATTAGTTACGCATAGTAAACAAAAGAAAATCATAAAATCTGCGATAGTCTACATAAAACTACATGATATTAAAGATAACGTTCGTTTTGACGTTATAGCTGTTAATGATAATAATATTGAGATAATAAATTCAGCGTTTTCAATTCCTGAAAGTCTGTATTATTTTTAATCATTTTAATGCTAATAGGATTGAAAGACCGTCGTTTGCCCGTTGCGTTAACTATTTAAATTTCAGCAGGAAGGGGAAACGTAAAATAATAGTTAGATACTCTAAGAATTTCTATCAAAAAAATCCTAAGTATAAACTCATATAATCATAGCGACAAACCGCGGATGCTAATTTGTGGATTATCTTACTCTAAAAATATATTTTTTGCGAGGCAAAATGTAAAAAATATATGAAATTTTATAAATTTAGCTTTATTGACCGACGTCTGAAGTCTTTGTTATAATCTTACCGGAGAGTAAACAATGATAGACTTGCATACGCATACGTTTTTTTCAGACGGGGTTTTGAGTCCGTCTGAACTTGTTTATAGAGCTAGAAAGCAAGGGTATATGGCTATAGCTATTACGGATCATGTTGATCGCTCAAATATGGACTTTGTTATCCCCAGAATCGCAAAATTAGCAAAGATTTTAACTGAAAGCTACGGTATATTGGTTTTGCCGGGAGCAGAACTTACGTATGTTCCCCCCAATCTCATTAAAGAAGCCTCTTATGAGTGTAGAAAGCTTGGCGCTAAGGTTGTGGTTGCGCATGGAGAAACTATTGAAGAAGTCGTTCCTGAAGGGACAAACTTGGCCGCTGTTGAAGCAAAGGTAGATATACTAGCCCACCCCGGTCATTTGTCCGACGAAACGGCTGTTCTTGCAGCCAAAAACAATGTAAAAATAGAGATTACTACAAAAGAAACGCACAGCGTTACAAACAAAGAAGTCGCTAAAGTCGCTTTGAAAAATAAAGCGAAACTTGTTATAAATACCGACGCTCACGAGCCTGAACATTTTTTAACAAAAAAACTTATAATAGAAGTTCTTTCGGACGCTGGGCTTTCTGCGGATTTTTTTGGCGAGATGCAAAAAAATTCTTTGGAAATAGTTAACAAAGGAGATTTATAAGAATGCAAAAAAATGTTTTGAAGAAATTCCCCGCCAAAGCGACGATAAAAGTTTTAACAATTATAATTGCCGTAGGTTTGCTTGTTGTTGCTTTAGCGCTTATCTATTGCTCAAGAGTTCATAAGATTGATAATTTATCTTCGCTAGGCTTAGCAAAAGCTTACTCGGCTTTTGCAAGCGGATACCAACAAGCGGGCATAGCTTTGCTGGATGAAGTTATAGCAAAGTATCCAAAAACGTCTGCGGCATACCAAGCGAAATTATCAAGAGCCGATATCTTTGCGGAACTTCAATCTTATGACGAAGCTTTGAATATTTTAAAAGAAACCGAAAGTAAAGCAAAACCAGAAGCTATAAGAGCTTTGGCTTTGTCAAGAATCATTTACGTTTATGATTCTAAAAAAGATTATTTCAATGCTATAATGGCGTCAAAAGAGTTTATAGACAAATATCCCGATCACTTTTTGATCAGAGATATTTATTTAAATTTGGCTGAGTATTATCTTGCCGCAGGTTCAAAAGACGAGGCTGTAAAAACGTTTAACGAAGCGTTGATTAGTTTCCCCGCAACGCAAGAAGCGGAAAAAGCGCAAAAAAGAATTAACGATATAAAATAACGGGAGTATAGAACAAATGAAAAAGATAACATTGGCGCTGTTGTGCGTTTGTACGTTAGCTTCCATTGCTTTTGCCGGCTCAAAAAATGCAGCCGCGGGAAGATCTCTTTCGGAAAAGTTTGGCGTTGGTTTTAACTCTTCTGTACAAGATTTGCCTGCGCTTGCCGTAAGATATTGGCTAATTGACGTTGCGGGGATTGAAGGTTTTTTAGGATTTAAAATAGATGACAATCATGCTAACAAAAACAGATATGTCGTCGGTGGAAAGTTTTTATATGTAATAAAGTCTTATAAAAAATTGAATGTATTTTCTATTGCAAGTTTGGCTTTGCATAGAGAAAACAAAACATTCGGTATTATTTCTGGAGGGCTTGGCATTGAGTGGTTTGTGCTGGACGATTTATCTCTTTGTACCGAAGCAGGGCTATCTTTTAGCGCGGGCGGCGCGGGAGGAACAACCTCTCTTAAAACAAATGTAGAAAATATTCCAAAAATTAGCGTAAAGTATTATCTATAAACTGAAAAAGGGGCGGCGCGGCGAACGTTCCGCATTATGAACAAAGAATTAAGCGATTTGTTGAAAGTCGATTTAAAGCGGCGGTAAAGCGTTATTGACGGTCTTTACCGTTGTCGTCACACTGGACTTGATTTGCCGTCTCAAACAACAGACTGCGGAGCAAGTCCGCAAAGACAAACCCGCGTCTGTCATTGCGCGCGAAGTCGCAGGAACCATGCGTTAATAATATTATTCTAAAGTTTAAGCGGAGAGGAAGCAATGAAAGCTTTAAAATCTTTGGATAGAGCTTTAACAAGAAAAGAAATGAAATCAGAAGTTGCAAAACTTCAAAAAGCGGGCAAAAAAGTAGTTTTTACAAACGGCTGTTTTGATTTATTGCACTTAGGGCATATAAGCCTATTCAAAAAAGCCAAAAGTATGGGCGATGTTTTGATAGTCGCCATAAATTCCGACAAATCCTTAAGTCGTCTTAAAGGACCTAAAAGACCATTGGTCGGCGAGAAAGACAGAGCTAAATTTATCCTTTCGTTAAAACCCGTAGATTATGCGGTTGTGTTTAACGAACATACTCCAAAAGAAATTTTAAGCGAGCTTCATCCGGATGTTTTGGTAAAAGGCGGAGATTATAAGCCGTCAGAAATAGTTGGAAGAGAATATGTAAAGAAAGTTTATAGATTTCCTTTTGTAAAAGGAAAGTCAGCGACAAATTTAATAAATTTAATAGTGGAAAGATATGGCTCAAAGTAAGTCTAATACAAAATCAGTTTTAAGAATTGTCGACGCAAATTTAAACCGTTGCCGTGAAGGTTTGAGAGTTGTTGAAGATAGCTTGCGTTTCATTCTTGGCGATAAGATACTTTATAAAAATATTCGCGCCATACGTCATAGCGTTGATAAAATTTTAAGAGCAGAATATGGCGAACTTATACAAGAAAGAGATTCTGTTGAAGATTTAGGCAGACAAATGCCCGAAACAAAAAAAAAAAAATTGTCTGAAGTAATAACTGCCAATTTTAAACGAGCGGAAGAATCTTTAAGAGTTTTAGAAGAATACTCAAAAATCTTTGCTCCTAAATCTTGTGCAGATTTCAAAAAACAAAGATATTTAACTTACGCAACGGAAAAAACTGTCTATTTAAAATATAAAAAATTTCTTGATAAAAATAATGAATGAACAAATAAAATCGCTACTTTCTCAAGGAGAAGGGATATCCGTAGAGTTTAAAGAATGTTCAAAAGGTATCGGCAACAGCGTCTATGAAACCGTTTGCGCTTTTTTAAACGCTAAAGGCGGCGACATACTTCTTGGAGTAAACGACAACGGCGAAGTTGTCGGAATTTCCAAAGAAAAAGCCGAGTCTTTAAAGCAGAATTTTGTTAATTCAGTAAATAATACTTCAAAACTGGCTCCGACTTTTTGTCTAAATGTTGACAAAGCGGTTGTAAACGGCAAATCTATTTTGCATATTTTTGTACCTGAAAGTTCTCAAGTTCACAGATGCAATTCAAGAATATTTATACGCAACAACTCGGGCGATTTTGACATTACCGATAAAAATCAAGAAGTTTCAAATTTGTATTTAAGAAAGCAAAGTTCTTATTCGGAAAATAAAATATTCCCGTACGCGGATATTTCGGATTTGCGTATTGACTTAATAGATAGAGTCAGACAAATGGCTGTTAATCATAGCAAAGACCACCCATGGCAAAATATGTCCGATATGGATATTTTGAAAACAACAAGTTTGCGCCAACGAGACCTTCAGACAGATCAAGAAGGATTAACTTTAGCAGGAATTCTTTTGTTTGGGAAAGATGTTGTTATTTCTGCGGCAGTTCCTGCATTTAGAATAGATTTGATAAAAAGAGTTGACAATGTTGACCGATATGATGACAGACTTGATTTAAGGACAAATCTTATAGAAGCTTATGAAAAGACTATAGAGTTTGTAAACAAGCATTTGCCTGATCCGTTTTATCTTGATGAAAAATATCACAGAGTAAGTTTAAGAGATGCTATTTTTCGCGAAGTTGTGGCAAACATGATTGTTCATAAGGAATACTTGGGCGGTGAGCCGACAAAACTTGTTATAGAGCAAGATAAGGTTTTTACGGAGAACAGCAACAGACCTTACATCCACGGCATAGTTAGTCTTTCAAATTTGAAGTCGCACCCTAAAAATCCTAATATTGCTAAAATTTTCAGACAAATAGGCAGAGTTGAAGAACTTGGCTCGGGAGTTAGAAAGCTGTACAAATTTTGCAAATTATATTGCGGATATAATCCTATAATTTCTGATAATGATTTGTTTAAATTTGAGCTTAAGATAAACTTTTTTAGCAAACTTACCCCGCAAGATACCATGCATGTTGGCATGCAAGTCGCCCCGCAAGATACCATGCATGTTGGCATGCAAGATGAAAACAGAGAAAGACGTATTTTGTTTTTCTGCAAAACGCCAAAAACAAGAAATGAAATACAGCAGTATGTTAAGATTAAGAATAGGGATTATTTTAGACGACATATTTTAAATCCTCTCATTGTTGAGGGTAAGTTAGAGTTGACAATGCCGGATAAACCTAAGAGCAGAAATCAAAGATATATTTCAAAACCAAATACCATGCATGTTGGCATGCAAGTCGCTCCGCAAGATATTGTGAGGGAAATAGACAAGGAAAAAGCAATTTTGTCGTTTTGCGCAATAGCAAGAACGAGAAATGAAATACAAAATTATGTTAAAATTAAAAACAGGGAGTACTTTAGACGCGATATTTTAAACTCTCTAATTGTCGCGGGTAAGTTGAAACTAACAATACCGGACAAGCCTAAGAGTAAAAATCAAAAATATATTTCAAAATGAGGAAAACAAAATGACGCTTATGCAAGACGCGAAAAATAAAAAAACAAACGACTTAATAGAAGCTGCGGCTCAAGCGGAAAATCTAAGCGAAGATTTCATTAGAGAAGGCGTTGCGGCGGGGACTATAGTTATCCCTAAAAATATTAACAGAACTCTTAAAAAAATCGCGGCTGTCGGCGCAGGGCTTAAAACCAAAGTAAATGCCAATATCGGAACCTCTCCCGAACGCGTAGATTTAGCTGAAGAATTGCAAAAACTTGACGCTGCTGTCAAAGCGGGAGCTGATGCCGTTATGGATTTGTCTACTGGCGGCAATTTAACGCAAATAAGAAAAGAAATACTTGCTGCATCTCCCGTTCAAGTAGGCGCCGTGCCTATTTATGAAGCGGCTTGTAGGACTGTAGCGAGGGGTAAAAAAATATCGCAAATTGACGGCGAACTCTTGTTTGATATTATAGAGGAGCAAGCTGAACAGGGCGTTGATTTTATTACAGTCCACTGCGGTATAAATAAAAAAACTGTTGGGATATTAAATCGTCAAAATCGTCTTGCCGGCGCCGTAAGCAGAGGCGGATCTTTTTTGGTCAAAGCCGTAAATGCCACAGGAAAAGAAAATCCTTTGTACGAGCAGTACGACAGACTTTTGGAAATAGCAAAAAAATATGACGTAACGTTAAGTCTTGGCGATGGATTTAGACCCGGCTGTCTTTTTGACGCTTCGGATGGTCCTCAAATTGCGGAACTTTTAGTTTTAGGAGAACTTGTTTTAAGAGCAAGAGCGGCGGGAGTGCAGGCTATGATAGAAGGACCTGGACATATTCCGCTGGACCAGGTGGAAGCCAATGTAACCCTTGCCAAAAAATTAGGACACAATGCTCCTCTTTACTTTTTGGGACCTCTTGTAACTGATATAGCGCCTGGATATGACCATATAACTTCTGCGATAGGCGGAGCTTTAGCGGCGGCCAAAGGGGTAGATTTTATTTGTTATGTTACTCCAGCGGAACATTTAAGGCTTCCCGATGTCCAAGATGTCCATGAAGGCGTAATCGCCGCAAGAATTGCGGCCCACGCGGCCGATATTGTAAAAGGCGTTCGCGGCGCAAGAGAACGCGACGACGAGATATCTAAATGGCGGAAAGCGAGAAATTGGGAAAAGCAAAAAGAGTTTTGTATTGATCCCATTAAGTTTGCAAAAGAAAGAGCTAAACTTCCGCCTCGTCAAGAAGATGTTTGCACAATGTGCGGCGAGTTTTGTTCTATGAAAGATGAATAACAATCTATATCAAATAAACAAAATACCGGCTGGAAGTTTTAATTCAGCCGGTATTTGTTTTTCTTCAACTCTTAACAACTATGTTTCTGTTATTGCGCGTCGTTTATCTACCGGTAAGGCTGCGATTGCCGCGAACTCGTTAGCAAACGCCGCGCGCAAAACTTTTGATACGTTGCTTCTGTAAGAGATTGTTATGAAAGAAGGCGGAAGTTATTTAGCTTTCTTCCCTTGATTTATTTAGTCGTTGTTCTTTCTTGAAGTTTTTCCGTTCTTTCTTTAAAAATGCCATGTAATCAGGAAATGGAACTATGGTTTTCATTTTGCCAAGCCATACGTACGCGGCGAGATTTTCATTGAATTTGATTTTTATTGGATTTGCGGGATCTGTAACGTTTGCTCTCCATGCCGAGCCGATAATGTTTTTATAGAGCGTTTCTTTTTTTTCTGCGCGTATAACTTTATTGCTTGCTATAAGTTTATCGCCGTATAGTTTTAAGTTTTGTTTAACTATTTTTTCAGCTTCGGCAGGTTCTGGAACGACTTCCGTAAAATTGACGCGGAGCGTTGCCGCCATTTCAGGCGATTTTTCATGAAAATCAACAGTATAGTCGGTTCCTTCAATAAAATCTCTTACGCCGAACGCTGCAATTGTAAAAGAAAATATAAACATTAAAGTAATAAAAAGTTTTTTCATTGGAAATCCTTGCCGCAATATTGTTACGTAATATAAATTTACCTCTATACCTTATGCAATTTATATCGGAAAATCTTTGCTAAAACCATTTGGCGTAGCGTAATGATTTTACAAATTTAAGCTTTTGTAGTAAACTCATTGCGTACTCACAACAATTTAAAGAGGAAAAAGATGGGTGCTATAGGAGAGCCTAAACAGGCAAAGTTATTTTATGGAATAATTTCTTCAAACGAAGAGATAAAGCAAAAATCTTTTGATATTTTAAAAGAGAAGTTTGGCGAAATTGATTTAACAAGCGATGCGATGCCTTTTGATTTTTCAGGTTATTACAATTCTGAAATGGGCGCTAATTTAAAACGTTTTTGGATTTCTTTTAGAAAGTTAATTTCCGCCGCGGATTTAGCTGAGATAAAAGTCTTTACAAATTCCATTGAAGATAGCTTTGCCGTAGACAATAAAAGAAAAATAAATATTGATCCTGGATATATAACTCCAGCGAACGTAATACTTGCCACAACTAAAGATTACAGCCACAGAATCTATTTAAAAAAAGGAATATACGGCGAAGTTACCGCCATATATCAAAAAAACGGTTATATAAAACTTCCGTGGTCATATCCTGATTATTTGTCGCCTGTAGCTGTTGAGTTTCTTTTAAAAGCAAGAACCGCTCTTATGTATGAATTAAGGAGAAAGTAGCGTTTGTTTTAATAGCATTACTTTATTTATTCGGATATATCTATATCTCTTGGCGTATAACTTCAGGCTTGGACATTCGGCGTCCTTACAGCGTTTATTTATATGCAATATTTTTTGTTTTCGGTATTATAAGCGTTTTGTCGTTTATATGCAATCGTCATAAGCTTTCCATTGCGTCAATTATAGGACCGTTCGGCTACATTTGTATGGGAGTTTGGAGCATATTTCTTTCTTTTATTTTGATAAACGATGTTATCAATTTAGTTAACCGCATCATATTTAAAATCAAAAAATTTAGATATTATTCAACTCTTGCGACAATAATTCTAAGCATAGTTGCATTGCTTTGGTCTTCGTTAAACTTTGCGTTTATTCTAACCGTTAAAGAAGCGAAATTGAAAGTTCCAAATCTGCCGATAAACTCTTTAAGAATTGCGCATCTTTCAGATATACACATTAATCAATTTTCTTCGGCAAAAGTTATAAACAAGATTTTTGATAAAGTTATGGCTTTAAAACCAGATATGATAGTTATTACGGGCGATGTTATAGATATGGACATAAGCAAAAATGACGAGTATCTTAATTATGGGTTTGGGAAATTAAAAGCTAAGTACGGCGTTTTTGCGGTTACTGGCAATCACGAGTACTATATAGGAACAGATAAATTTTTCCCAATGTTGGAAAAGTTGGGATTTAAATCTTTAAGAAACGAAAATATACTGGTTGGCAATATTATAAATGTCGCTGGCATAGACGACATTTATTACAAAAGCAATGAAGACGTCTCAAAAGCCTTGTCAAATGTCGATAAAAATTATCCGGTATTATTTTTAAGCCATCGTCCAGAATCTTTTGACATTTCTTCAAATCAAGGAATTAGCATAATACAACTTTCAGGGCATACTCATGCTGGACAAATTCCTCCGGTTGAAATAGCGCGTAAGTTTTTTATGAAGTATAACTATGGATTGTACAAGAATAATGATTCTAGCCTGTATGTAACTTCTGGGACTCGTCTTTGGGGTCCGCCTATGAGATTGTTTAATACAAGCGAAATAGCAGTTATAACTTTACAACGGTATTAAAATTTAGGTTGTTGCCGCGTTAATTAACAGCTATAGTTCTTTCGTTTAAAATAGCGTACGCAGCGTTTCTTACTAAGTTCATCTCGCATATTTCATTGGCGCAAGACCATTTTATTAAAGGTATTCTTGCAGTAATAGACAAACAAGCTGAAATAATAAAAGAGACCGACGGGTAAAAGTTCGCATAATTTTTGAATGAAATAATTAAAAGCGATGAAAGATAAAGTATAATTTATATTAAAGACAGTTTTTATAAGGATATTTATATGAAAAAGATTTTAAGTTTAGCAGTTGTTTTAATGTCGCTATTTACGCCGATGAAGGGGTTTTGCGAAGATAGCGACCCGCAAACGCGGATAGGAAGAGCAATAATGGGAACATTATTAGGAGGAGTCGCAGGATTTTTCTCAGGACTTGCATTAGGATATTTTTTAAACGGATCTTATGATGTTGACAAGGCGGATAATGTATCGTCAAAGTTAGGGTCATTAATTGGATTTGTGTCGGGAGCATATGCAGGGAGCGGAATTAAAGGTATGCTTATGGGCGCAGTCGCAGGTCTAGCTTCATCTGTAATTGAAAACCGCATTAGGATTAGGGCGATTGTATTTTCCATTTTTCGCTAACTTCTATCAGGCGCTCTATTAAAATCTATTTACGCGCCAGCATCAATATTGTTTTCGTAAATAGAACAAAAATACTTTAAAAATCCTCTTTTATTAAAACTTGGCAAATCTTCATCCATCGCATTTGCTATGTCAAGAACTAACTCTTCCAACATCTCATTTTGTCTATTATTAAATAAACATAGTTTAGGAATAAAGTTAATAGAAGCTTTAAAAATGCATCCTAACGATCCCATATCAA
>JAITND010000019.1 GCA_031290625.1 Endomicrobium sp.
TTATCTGTTAAAGCTCCTTTATCAATAAATAACAAAATAGAAGGAATAATAGGATTAGCGGTAGACATAACCGATAGAAAAAAGAGAGAAGAGGCAGAGAATAAATTAAAGATGCAGGAAGAGTTATACAATATAGCTAAATATGTATTGCATGATATAGCGCAGCCCGTAACTGTATTAAAAGGATATTTAGATTTAAATAAAAGTTTATCTGGAGAGGAAAAGAGAATATTTGATGAAGTTGCGCGAAGCATAGAAAATATAGCCGATAGGTTGCTAAGCAAGTATAGAGGCGGCAAAGATGCTATAGAAAGTCATTACGTTCTTGTGACATGGTGTTTAGAACGGATGATTAGTCAAAAAAGAGAGCAATATAAGGGACGAGATATAGAATTTAAGAGTTCATTAGATAGCGCGAATAAGTTTGTATTTATAAGGGGGAATTTTGTTGATTTTAGCGAATGATATCTAATTTACTAAATAATGCGGTAGATGCGGTAGAGGAAATAGACAATAAGAAAGGAATAATAAAAGTTGAATACAGAGTAAATGGAGATAAAGTAGAAATAAAGATAAAAGATAATGGGAAAGGAATGCCCAAGGAAATGGCAGAGAAGTTGATGAAGGGAGAGAAAGTAGGAACAAGTAAAAAGAGCGGTTACGGATTGGGAATGGAGCAAGCACAAAGTGTGTTAAAAGCGATTAAAGGACAAATGAGGATAGAGTCTAAAGAAAATGTTGGCACAGAGTTTATTCTTACATTTCCAAAAGTGAAGAAACCAAAAAATGTTGCAGACAAGATAGAAATAAAGAAAGGCAATACGGTAGTAATATTAGATGATGACCCGTTGATGTATAAAATATGGAAAGAGAAATTGAAAAAGTACAATAAAGAGATAACGTTAAAGTTTTTTAAGAAAGGACTGGAAGCATTAAAATATTTAAAGTCATTGGAAAATAAAGAGAAAGTGTTTTTAATAGCGGATTATGAATTACAACGAGATATAAACGGAATAGACGTAATAGAGAAAGCGGGAATGAAAGATAGACATGCGTTAGTTACAAGCGCGTATTTGCCGGACATAAAAGATTTTCCTAAAAAAAGCGAGTATCTTAAAATGTTTCACAAGAGCGACATAGTTGATATTTCAGTGGAAATTAAAGGATAAAAAACATAGATAATTGTTCTATAACTTTTATAAAGCCAAGCATTAGTTAAAAATATTTTTGATGTTGTTTTCAAAATCTGTTTTATCTTTGCCGGAAAGCTGTGCGGACGGCGGTTGCTTCATTTTAAGATAATCAAAGAATTTGCCGTTAAGTTTTATTCTAAAATCCAGATGTGGACCCGTGGCAAGACCTGTCATACCTACATATCCTATAACTTGCCCTTGGTTTACTTTAGTTCCAGTTTTTATGTTTTTTGCGTATTTTGACAGATGTCCATAGTAAGTTTCGTATCCATTGGCATGTCTTATAATTATTAAGTTTCCAAATCCGCCGCTGTATTGAGCTTTCAGCGCAGTTCCGTCTCCTATGGACGAGACCGGCGTTCCTGAAGGCGCGGCATAATCTATGCCAAGATGCGGTCTTGCTATTTTTAAAATAGGGTGGACTCTTCTTGCGGTAAAATATGAACTTATTCTGCTAAATTGAAGAGGCGCTTTTAAAAATGCGCTCTTTACGGATTTTCCTTTTTCGTCAAAGTATCCTTCTTGTCCGATTTTTGTTTTAAAATAGAAGGCTTTGTAAGAGTTTGAAGCGGTTTTATATTCGGCGGCTATGATCTTTGAAGATAATTTTGTTTCTTTCTTTTCGATTGTTTCAATTTCATATACGATTTTAAAAGAATCTCCTTGTCTGGTATCTGTAAGAAAGTCCATTTGCCATGCAAAAATATCGGCAAAAGCCCCAATAACGTCTGCTGGAATGCTGCAAGATGCCATTGCCGCCCATAACGAGCTTTCTATAGTTCTTTCTTTTTCGTATTTAGACGTAATAGTTTTAAGGCGTTTCTTTTCCGAAATTATTACGGATTGCGAATTTTTTGATATTTCGTAATAAAATATTCCAGAAGGATAATAAGAGAAATTTGTCCATAACCCAGTAATTTTATCATAAACTATTTCATAAAAATCCCCAGGAAGGCACTTGGATATATTTACCAATTTTTTCAGTTCTCTTAAAATTTCAGACGAGTCTTCGCTTGAGATCTTTGTTTCGTTAAGAGTTAAAGCTAAAACGTCGCCTTTTTGTATTATAACCTTTTCAATTTTATCTTCTTTAGGAGTTTCTTCGCTTGTAGCGTTAATATTTGAATTTTTTGAACATGAAGTTTTACTCGCAAATATTAAAACAAACGTTAACAAACAAGCGGTCGCGACAGCGCAAAAAATTAGATTTTTTTTAAAGAAATATTTCATGGCGCGCTATTATACTTGATTTTAAATTTTTTGACAACGTTGAGAGGTTTTTGTAAAATCTTAATTTATTTCGCGGCATTTTACGTTGCGTTGAAAAATTTTGATTTGAAGGAGCTTTTATGGCTGAGATAAAACCTTTTCGCGCGATAAGATATTCAAAAGAGAATATTACTAATTTTATTTGTCCTCCTTACGATGTGATAAGCCGCCAAGAAAAAGAAAGACTGCAAAAACTCTCTCAATTTAACATAGTAAACATTGAACTTCCAGACCAAACAAACAAAAATAATAAATACAGAAACGCCTCGGAACTACTACATTTATGGCAGGACGAAGGCGTTCTTGTGCGTGATTCCGCTCCGTCTTTTTATTTTTACGAACAGGTTTTTGACGATCACGGAATAAAGATGACCAGAAGAGGTTTTTTTGCCGCGTTAAGACTTGAAAACCCGCATTCAGAAAAAGGGTCGATAAAACCTCACGAAAAGACTCTTTCCAAACCCAAAGCCGACAGATTAAGTCTTTTAAAAGTCACAAAAGCTAATATCAGTCCGATTTTTGGACTTTTTGACGATGAACACCGCGTTGTAGTTGACATTTGTAAAAGAATAGTCAGAAGAAATCCTTCCGCCGTAGCGAAAGATAAAGACGGGGTTTTTCATAAACTTTGGACGGTTGATGATGAGGATATAATTAAAACTTTGGAAAAATGTTTATTAAATAAAAAAATATTTATAGCCGACGGACACCACAGATATGAAACTGCGTGGAGCTACAGTCAAGAGAGAAAGGAAAAAGACAAACATTATTCGCAGCATTCAGAGTATAACTATGTTATGTCGTATTTGTGTCCCATAGAGGATCTTGGCATTTCTATTTGGCCTACCCATAGAGTGATAAAAGCTACGGATGATTTAGAAGCGAATATAGAGAAATATTTTGACCTCCATTTGGCGAAAGATTTCCAGAAACTTTCAAAGAAAGAAATTCAGCCTATTATGATTTTTAAAGATGCTAAATATAGAGTTTTAACGATAAAAAAAGAGGATTTTCTTAAAAAAGCCATGCCGGGGAAAGGTAAGGCTTATAGAAATTTGGCAGTGAGCGCTTTACATCATGTTCTTATGCCTGATATTGGCGCTTCGGAATTTATTTATGTAAAAGATGATAAAGAAGCTGTTTTACTTGCTAGAAAGACTGGAAAAATGGCGATTATAGTTCCGTCGACTCCCATACAATCTTTAAAGGCTATTAGCTTAAGCAATGAAACAATGCCGCAGAAGTCGACTTATTTTTATCCCAAGCTTGCCAGCGGTATCGTAATTGCTAGCGTTAAATAAGAAAGGCGGGCGTTAAATGCTTATAGATGTTTTTTTTGTAGTCAGTATAATCTTGATTGTTTGGCTTGGTTGGTCCGCCGGGCTTACAAGGACTTTTTTTGCAGCGCTTGCCGGCTTTATTGCAATTTTTGCAGCAGACAAATATCCGTATCAGGAAGGAATGAACGCTTATTTGATATTCTCAATAGCGGCGGTGTTTGTTGTCATGGTTGGAGCCTTTACGCTGAGGGTAATCAACTTTTTTTACCTTAATATTTTTGATAGAATTGGCGGAGCGTTTTTAAGCGCATGCGTATGGATTATAGTCTTTATAAATGTTATAATTCCGTCGGTAACTAATGGGACGCGGTTTGACGGAAGCAACAGTTATGTTTATGCCGCGGTTGCCCGGACAATACAGTCAAGAATACCTGTTTTCAAAGATTATATTCCATTGTTTTTTGCAAAACGTCAAAAATAATAATTATCTTTTTTAGCGATTAAGAGAAACAAAATAGAGGAAAAAATGAAAGAAGTAAGAGTAAGATTTGCGCCGTCCCCGACTGGCGATTTACATATCGGAGGAGTTCGTGCAGCTTTGTTTAATTGGCTTTTTGCCAAAAATAAGGGTGGAAAATTTATTTTAAGAATTGAAGATACTGATGAAGCCCGTTCCACAGAAGCGTCCGCTCAGGTTATTTTAGACGCCATGAAGTGGCTTCAATTAAACTGGGACGAAGGTCCTGGTAACGAATTTCCCAAATACGCTCCGTATTATCAGATGAAGAGAAAAGAGCTTGGCATATATCAGAAGTATTCTGATGAGCTTGTAGAGAGAAACCTTGCTTATCCATGCTACTGTACGCCTGAAGAAGTTGATGAAATGAGAAAAAAAGCCCAAGCAAACAAACTTCCTCCAAAATACGACGGCAGGTGTAGGCGTCTAGCTCCAGAGCAAAGGCTGCAGAAGGAAAAAGAAGGAAAAAAACCGGTGATAAGGTTTAAAACGCTTGAATCTGGCGCAACGGTTTTAAATGACCTTATAAGAGGAAGAATTGAATTTGACAATTCTTTGCTTGATGATTTTGTGATAATAAAAGTAAGCGGAACGCCTACATATAATTTTGCTTGCGCAATAGACGATTATCTTATGGAAATGACGCATGTTTTAAGAGGAGACGACCATATTTCAAACACGCCTCGCCAGATGCAAATATACAACGCTTTAGGCTGGAAGTCTCCCGAGTTTGCCCATATGGCGATGATATTAGGTTCTGATGGAGCAAGGCTTTCCAAACGTCACGGGCATACTTCTGTTCTTGAATACAGGAAAGAAGGATATTTACAGGAAGCGTTGATAAATTATTTGGCTTTGCTGGGCTGGTCTACGCAAGACAGTCAACAGATATTTCCGATAGAGGAGCTTATATGGAAATTTTCAACCGATAGATGCAGATCAAGCCCTTCAATATTTGACCCTGAAAAACTTTTATGGCTTAACGGCGAGAAGATACGTTCAAAAACTGTTGAACAAATATACGAATTATTTATTGATTGGTTGAAATATACTGATAATGAAAAAATTATAGACGGTTGGGATAGGGAATTCCTTAAAAAAGCTATAGTTTTGGAACATGACAAAATAAAATTGCTAAAAGATATTCCTTCGCTTGTTGATTTCTTCTTTGTAAAAGATATTGTCTATAATGATGACGCCGTAAAGAAGGTTTTGTTGTCTGAAAAATCTAAAGATACGTCAAAACTTGTTTTAACCGAAAGCGCGGAAAGACTTAAAAATCGGCAAGATTTTTCAGCCGACGCTTTGGAAAAATACGCCAGAGATTTAGCGGTTGAAAAAGAGATTAAAACGGGACAGGTTTTCCACCCTATAAGAGTTGCTATTTCAGGCAGAACGCAAGGACCTAGTTTATTTCATATGATGGAGCTTATGGGAAAAGATGAAGTTATAAGAAGAATAAGCGCCGCTTTAGCTAAGTTTTTTTAATTTTGGAGGCAAGAATGTCCTATCAAGAAACGTTGGAAATAAATCCGTATTTGTTTAATCTTATAACCATGTTTTCATCTTCGGTTTGGTGTCAACTTGGCAAAATGCCAAATCCTGTCAGCGGTAAGATAGAAAAGGATTTAAAAGGTGCTCAAGCTACTATAGAAACGCTGCTCATGCTTAGAGATAAGACCAAAGGCAATTTGAGCGACAAAGAAGAGGAAATGTTATTATCGGTAATTTCAAACTTGCAGATAAATTATGCTGACGAAACGGCGAAGGCTGACAAGCCTGATTTAAAAATAGAATATAATAGTTCTGCAGATAAGGTTAACGCGTAGTTATTGCGTTGGCGTCGGCGGTGTTTGCTCTTTAAATATTCTATAACTTCTTGAATTGAAGGGCTAAAGACCATACTCATACTGTTTCCGCTATAAGTATCCACATGCGCCCCAAGTTTGACAACCTGATTTTAATTCCTCAAAAATACTTGAAAAATAAGGGTGTTTTAGCTGTTCTATCAGCCCGTTTTTTAATGTAAATCCTGCGGGCAGACTTATCCTTTTATATCATTTGCTTTAAGTTAACTTCTGCCTTTAACCACAAACCTGATATGTTTGTCATAAAGAATTTGGCAAACTCCCAACATTTTGTAATGTTTGGCGGTGTATTGTCTCATTTAATGATTGCCTGCTTGTCAATAATTTTATTATTTATTACTTCAACTCCAAATTTATAATCTTTGTCAGAAACTACTCCGCTTGTCAATTTTAACACTAAATTTGATTTCTGTTCTTTTAGTGCAGTTAATTCTTTTTCAATAGCCTTATTCTGTTTTATCGTTAAACTCGTCAATAACTATCTTTTCAAATAAATCAAGCAAATCAGGCTTAAGATGCATTTGTTGCAAATATTCTGCAACAGGACAATAAATATCGCCTCTCAATGGAAAGAAATAATGGATTAACTTTTTGATGTGGGGTTATAGTGTGTTTTCTGCCATTTAATATGGGCTTGAACAGAAAAGAATAATTCTTTTGTTATTAAAGGCTCGTGGTCAACCATCTATATATTCACCGTGATTAAGATTGTAAATATCACGCAATAGTCCACAATAAATAGGTCTTCTCAAGTGCTTGTTCAATGTTTGCTTAGAAATTTTCAAACCTTCTTTTTTTAAGATATCAATAATCGCTAATTGGGTATAAACTCCCGTGCTAAAAAGTTCAAAAATTCTTTTAATAAACTTTGCTTCCTCAACATTAGGAACTATTTGACTTTTATCATTACAACTTAACGGTGTTATTTGTTGTCATATATTTTATTTTTGCTTAATATTCCATATTTAGAGGCTATTACACATCAACAGCATTACGCGTTTTATCTTAATCTTTTTCAATAAAACACCAAAATTGAACTACAAATTCATACTGAATTATCAATGTGTTTTATGTCTGATAATGCCTAAATTGAAGTTATTTACTAATACAACTTTTCAAAATCTTGCTCTTGCAGAGGGCTAACGACATGACATTGAAATTTATAATTTATATATAAATTATTTTCTAAAAAGAGGTTATTTTATATTCCTATTCCTTTCTTAATATATTGCCATTTCTTGTTTGTTTTCTATGCAAGTCCGAAATTTCTAATATGTAAGACTGATGTTTTGTTTTTATCTTCTCTTTGCAATTGCGCGTTCTATCCAATTTTCTAAATTATTTGTTATGTCGTTATAAGCGTCATAGTCTTTTGGATTAAAACATTCAACATATGAGGATAAATTTTGTCCGTTGTAAGTAAAGTCAAATGGATTATTACCTATAGGGCAATATCCATGACGAGCACATTTTATATTGTGAATATAAATGCCCAAAACTCCTTTGCCGTCATTCCACGCTTTTTCAATCTCGTATTTAACCCATTTGCTCTCAGCGGTATCAGTGCCTATTAAAACAACAATACAAGAACGACCATTCATATTGTCGTTAATCCATTTTTTAATCGCCGTATATCCGCCTCTTTTAATTTTTTCCCAATCGTTTGAAGATACTAATGTAGAACCATCCTCAATAACTCCCATCTGTTTAATTTGAGACACTCTCATTACATCGTTGTCATAATCAAAACTAAAAAATACCCGTCTTTTTACCATAGAATGAATTACGCTCCTTTTATTATTTAACTATAAAATACAATGTTAATGGTAATACTAAAATTGGTAGATAAAAGCATATCAGGGTTTTAGAAAACAAGACATTAAAAAATCCGAAACTTTTATTTTTATCAGAAGTATATTTATGTATTGGCATTTCATATGGTTTTACTTCGTTCAAATTTTTTAGACCAGATATATCATTATACACGCCTCTGAATTTTCTTTCTTGTTGCAAGTAATAACTATCTAATCCCCATAAAATAAGAGTTGGAATTATTGGAACAAGAAGAAAAGTCATAATTATCTTGGAAGTATACACAGCAAGTAGCGCTGTTATTAATAAAATTGCAAGTTTTTTGATTTGAAAGGAATTTGTATTCATTCTTGTTATTACATTTTGAATAAATTCAAGATGTTGTTGTTTTTCTTCATTCATAAAGACCTCTCTAAATAAAAGCTTAAAATATAGCTTTGAGTAGTATTAAAATACAAAATAACAATACTTATGTCAAGTTATTGTTGTATTTCTATAAATTTTATGATATAACCCTTTTTATGAAGACGCTAAAATTACAAGCTATATGCGCGGATATATTTGCAGGAGCGGCTTTATTTAATAATGATAACCTTTCAAGGGATTATCAAAATGGCGGATACCGAGTTATAAGATTAACAGATATTCAAAACAATGAAATTTATTTTAAGGATTGCCTGTTTTATAATAAACCAGATTACAAAAAGAACAGATACCTTTTACAAGATAATGATATTTTAATATCTTCTCGCGGAACTATTTTCAAAGTTGCAATTTACTATAAAGACGGCGCTTATAAAACAATCCCATCAGGCTTTTTAACTTGTATAAGATTAAACCCTGAACTTAATATTTCTGCGAACTATGTTGCCGCCTATTTAAGACATAAAGAAAATAATATAATAATGAGTAATGCAAAAAATGTCAAAAAGACAAGCGATAAAAAGCCGAAAATCCAATTAAAACTTTCTGATATTTACAATATAGAAATTTCAATAGTTTCAAGCAAAGTTCAAAAAGAGATTGATAGGTTGTCTTATGAAGCAACAGACTATTTAAAACAGAGTATTCAAAAAACACAAGAAATTGAAAACTTAATATCGGATATTTACAATGAATAAATTAGAGTTTAATTATTTACAAACAGCCAACGCATATGAAAAACTTTTACCGTTAAATAGTAAAAAAAATAACGGAGTTTTTTATACCGATATATTTTTATCTCGCCAAATCTTGAAAAGTTTGCCAATATCTCAAGAGGCGGTTATTTTAGACCCTTGCTGTGGAACAGGTTCTTTTTTGTTTTCTGCTTCTCAAGAAGGATATAAAAATGTATTTGGCGCTGATATAGATAAAAAATCAATAGAAATCAGTAAAAGGTATGTTCCTGAAGGAAAATTTATACAAATAGATACTCTTGGTAATCCATATGATAAAGTGAAAAATGCCTTAAATTTAAAAGAAGTGGATTGCGTAGTGGGAAATCCACCGTATGCAGTCTTAAATTCTCAGACAACTATTAACTCAGATGAAGATTTTTTACAAAAAATAAATGCTTCAGGCAATAATTTATTTATCGCTGCTTTGTTTAGGGCTTTTAACTTAGCAAAAATAGGCGGACTAATTTCCTATATAATTCCTAAAAATTTCTTGCATATTGATGCATATTCAAATTTAAGGCGGTATATTTTAGGAGGAAAAACGATACTTGAAATTATAGATATAGGGCAATACTTCAAAAATGTTAGAGGAGAACAAATTATTTTAACTATAAAAAATTCTCTACCGACGAAAGAACATAAAATTGCTTTCAGAAAGTTAATTCTTAATGATTTTGTAGATATGTCTGAGATAACTCAGAATTTCTATGAGAATGAAATAATCCATTTTCAATCTGGCGTGGAACAAGATATCTTTATCAAATTAAAAAAATCTTTTTGCACTCTGGCGGATATTTGTAAAGGATATATTGGCAGAGGTAAATCTAAATCTATAAATTCTATAGCAGGAAAAGATGTTAGAAAATTTGGTTATAAAAAGATTATTCTTCCACAAGTTGGAAATCAAATTTTTATACAAAATATTTATAGCGCGGAAGCAGGTATTATTGCTACTTTTGGCGGTAATTTACAGGCGTCAGAAACAATTACAGTATTAACAGATGGTTCGGAAGAAATGTGTAAATATCTTTTGGGAGTATTGCATTCCAAAATCTGTAATTTTTATATCCAAAAGTTTTGTTATAACAATTCAAAACTAACAATGCATTCGGACGCAAAATATCTTAAAAAAATTCCGTTGAATATAAAAAACAAAAGAACTTTTAATCAGATTGTTGATTGTGTTGGAAAATTAGAAAAGACAGATTATCTTTCCGGCGGATGGTATGATTTAATGGATGAACTTGATAACTTGGTTTATGAAACTTATGGTTTAAATTTAGAGCAAAAAAAGTTTATTGAAGTTGCTATGAGAGAAAGATTGTCAAGTAGGTGGTATAAAAATGGCAAATAAAGTCAATGAACTAGCTGGGAAAGAGTGGTTGCAAAACTCTTTTAGTATTTGGAGGGGATTATTAAAAACTCCTGAAGAGAAGTCTTTGAGACACCCTGCCTCTTTTCCTATCTCATTGTGTGAAAAGGTTATTAAAACATTTTCTCCGAAATTAGGTAAAATAATAGACCCGTTTAACGGTATAGGTTCAACAACGAAAGCTTGCGAGAACTTAAATAGAGAAGCTGTAGGGATAGACTTATCTGAAGACTTTTGTGAAATAGCTAAAAAGCGAATATTCAATAAAAAAAATATAAAAATAATTGTAAATGACAATATCCTTGAATTGTCAAAACAGACTGAGAATTATTTTGACTTGTGTTTTACTTCTCCGCCATACTGGGATATTCTCAATATGAATAGAAGTGTTGATAATAAAAAAAATATAAAGAATTATTCAGATAAAACAGATGATTTAGGCAATATAAATGATTACTCTGCTTTTTTAAATAAATTGCAAGATGTTTTTTCACAAGTGCATAGGGTTTTAAAGAAAAATGCTTATTGCGTTGTCAATGTAATGGATATAAGAAAGAAGAGTGTTCTTTACCCTTTGCATAGCGACTTGGCGAATTTTATGCAAAAAATCGGATATATTTACGATGATATTATTATTTGGGATAGACAAAATGATTATAATAATATGCGTCCTCTTGGATATCCATTTAAGTTTAGAGTTAATAAGGTTCACGAATATTTAATGATTTTTGTAAAAGTAGGATAATTATGAATAATGAAATGACTTATTTGATTGGAATGATATGCGGCAACGGGACCATACGGCGTGGCGATAATGAAACTAATGTGTCAATAGAAATTCCACATAAAAAACAATTAATAGAAAGCGGACAAGATGTTTTAGTTTATGTTAGGGCAAGTATTTCCGACATAAGAAATATTTTAGAACCGCTGATTGGAACTAATATAAGTTTCGTTCAAGCAAAAAGTGTAACCACATTGTCGTTTTCAAAGAGAAATGAAGACCTTCTGATAAGAGAAATTTTGAGATTGGTTGGGAACTCTGTATCGCACGAGAATATCAGAATTCACCAAGAAGTTTTTTATTATTCAGAAGATATGAAAAAACAATTTTTCAGAGGTTTTTCAGATGTCACAGGCTACATAACAAGAAGTGGAGCATATATAATCCCATATATGCACAGAGTTTATTTAGAAGTCCCTCATAATTGGTATTTGGTCGTTGATATTTGCAATCTTTTGAAAACTATAAATATACCCGTGCAAAATATTGATTGGGCACACCCTAATATAAGAGATGGAAATCTTCGCAAATACAATGAAGGCTATGTAAATTTTTGGAAGAAGGAACATCAAATTAAGATTTTTGTAAATGAATTTTTACCTATTAGTTTTAGTGTTGAGCATAAAGTAAAAGCTTTGCACCATTTATCAGATGAATTAAAAGAAGGTCTTTTGAATGCAGGTAAAAATATTGAAAAGACAACTCATAAATTCTATTGGGATACAAGAGAAAGTAATAAGATAAAGCGACATCACCCAGCAGAAGCAGATACCTTTATCCCCGAAAGCATAAGAGGAAAGCATTATAATTCTTGGAAAGATATAGCCAAAGACTTGGGGTATGTTAAATGACAAATAAAATCAGTGAAAAATCTTTGTATGAGCCTATAAGGAAGTGGTTGCAGAAATATTTAGAAGACCATTATAAGAGCAGTGAAGTTGTTGTAATCAATTCGCATAGTCAGCGATTGGATAAGGTTCTATTACAAAATGATATTCAATGTGATGTTGCCGTAGGGATTGACATACAGATTGATGTCTTAGGTATAGTGAAAAAAGCAGGCAGGTATAAATTATTTTTTGTTGAGGCAAAAGCAGCAAGATTAACTTTAAGAGATTTAGGGCAATTATGGGCTTATGTTAAACTGATAAACCCAGAGGAAGCTTTTTTAATAACCTCAGAAAACTTTGGTGGTTTAGATAAAATATTAAAAGTATTTAAAAGAGAAGATATGTTAGATTTTGGTGATGGAAGGCAAATCAAAAAAATTCAGGTTCTACTATGGGACTTAAAAAATAACTTACCTGACTTATCTTCTAAAATTCCTAAAATTTAAAATTGTGAGGTTGCTGCTATGGAACAATATCTTAACTTGAGCGGCAAATCTGGTATAGAAGCGTATGAAATAGGCGAAACTTATGTCTCTGTAAGATTTAAAAACAAATCAAAATGTATAATCTCGCTGGTAAAAATAATGTTGATACAATGAAAAATTTAGCCAAAGCAGGATATGGGCTAAATAGTTATATAAGCAAATATGTTAAGGAATTATATGACAGATAACAACGCTATTGATATTTATTTTGACGCTCCCTTATCATTTGAAGCAAGTAATATCAAACCTTTGAACGGAATGTAGGACTATACTTTATATTTACCTCTAATATTTAGATACAATATCCGTTTAATAAATCAAAATTGTTATATATTGGAATGAGTGAAAAAAAGACAAACCAGTATAGGCAGTAGGCTTATAGGGCATTTTGAAGGAAAATCAAAAAATATAGGGGCTGGCATTATGAAAAGTAGAACCGTTAAAATTTACATATTTAGTATCTTGTTAACAGCAGCGTTGCTGATATTGGCATGGGGTACGCCGATGGCTGAGGTGGCTCAGGAACGGAGTGGGATCGATAAAGTTATGCAAATAAGGGAACAAGATTTCAAGGAGCAAAGCTCAGAGTCTCAAGGACCCGAGGAACAAGATCTCATTAAAAAGGCTAGACTGATTTTGAGAGACAAGAAAAACGTTTGGGAACTAAGCGATGAAGACGCGGACGCGCTGAAAAAAGTGAACGAGATGTTTTTAAGAAGAGGTAAAAGGTTAGAGTTTAATGATGAAGAGATAAAGTTTGTAGAACAAATAGGAGTGATAACGCGAGTAGGTTTAGGTTGGGAAAGAGCGAAATGGAGAGTGAAAAAAAAAGGCGTATGACGCTTATTGTTGGACGGCAGATCACGAATATATTTTGGTAGTGGCTGCTGCTGCGGCAATATCCGCAATCGCATATTTAGCGAATAGAGACTCAATCCCAATAGTCACAGTAGAACCAGCTGTTCCGCTAATTGCTCAACCTTCGCGCCGCCATAAACACAAGGGGCAGGCGCCACCGGCGGCAGAACCACCTTCGCGCCGCCATAAACACAAGGAGCAGTCGCCACCGGCGGCAGAACCACAACCAGCTGCGCCGCGGCCAGTGTCGCCAAGGCGGTTGTATAAGATGGCTTTAGAAAAGCTCACGGGACTCGAGCGTTTTCTGTTTGAAAACAATCCGCCGTTTGTGAGAATGGATAATATACTCAAAGCCCATCCTGACATAATCCCAGCCCATTTAGGTCTTACTCCTGAAGGGTTGCGCATATAGGCAAGCCCTGCGGAACTTCCAGTTAGAAAACAGGCATGTGGACCAACCGAATGGACTGCGAAAACCAATACAATATTATCGCGTTTAGGCTTAAATATCGCCCCCCCCCTCTAAAAAAAAAGTTAGAGCGAGAATTGTCGTGTGCAAAACCATATTTCTACGACGACGGTCATATCACTGACCGTTAAGGCGCTCTTGATTGGTTCAGTCGAGTCTTAGCAGATGCTGATAATGCTAACACAGGTGAACGAGCTGTCATAGCCGAAGCCGCCGGTGATGAGGATGCGCGGGCAGAGCGGCAAGCACAACGTCGTATGCAAATGTCTGAGCTTGGCAGCAATCAACGCCGAGTAATCTTCAACGCTCTAATTGGGTTAGCTATACCCATAATGCAAGCGCCGTAAAAATTTTTTACACGGGAAATTAAAATGGCAGAGAAAAGAAATTCAAAACATCGTTGTCAATTTGAGTTAGAAGATGTCAAACATCGTAGAGAATTGTCAAAAGAATTGTGTCATGACGACCGCGAAATCTAAAAGGAGTGACGCGCGATAAAGCGCTTACCGCTCCTAAAATGATTTTGAAATCTTTTGGCGACCCACGCGAAATGCAAAAGTATGCTGCTGACCCCGACGGTATGAAAGGTCAACGAGAGACTTATGATAAAAGAGGCATATTGAAGAAGGCAATCGATAAGTCGATGGCAACTGCCGGTTTGCGCGAAGACAAACCTCAAATGCGGTCTTGCTTAAAGAAGCCTTTTCTGTTTTCAATAATTATTGATAGCGTCAAAGGCAAAAAATAATAAAAAATAAAAAAATAATTTCGACTTAAAAAAGATTCTTTCTTTTCTTGGTAGTTTTGTAATGTGTCAGCCGGAAATATATTTGAACTTTTCGGCGTACGTGGATTCAAAAGGCGAGTTCCTTGAACCTGCCAAAAAGCTTTACGAAAATTTTTTAAGTTCTTTTAAAGAACATGTTTTAAGAAATAAAGATGTTTGATTTTCGTCGGAAAAGTTGAAAGAAAGCATAAAATATAGTATAATCCTTTTAGTTGTAGACAAGACGGGTAGGCGTTTGATAATCTAACCGACTTTTTGACGGGCGGATGGCGGAACTGGCAGACGCACAGGACTTAAAATCCTGAGGCTCGCAAGAGCCGTGAGGGTTCAATTCCCTCTCCGCCCATGCATTTTTTTAGATATAACCTGTCGCTCATATCGGCAAACCAAATCCTCAAGACATACCGTCGTTGGCGGTTGATTTTTATATTCTAGTTTGTTAAAATCCCTTCTGTTAGGACGCGTTGTAGAGCGCTGCTAGCTCAATTGGTAGAGCAAACGACTCTTAATCGTTAGGTTATAGGTTCAATTCCTATGCAGCGCATTTTCTTTTAATAATAATCGCACAAAAGCGGGCGTGGCGGAATTGGCAGACGCGTATGGCTTAGGACCATATACCGTAAGGCGTGGGGGTTCAAGTCCCTCCGCCCGCAATTTGTTTAATATTTAAAAATCAAAGACATAATGCTGTAAATTCATGATAGGCGGTATTGATGCGATGCAAAGGGGAAAAAGTAAATGACGCATAATAAACAGGCTGTAGTTGATTTTAATTCTTCAGTTGTTAATAAGACGCCTTGTTCTATAATCATGGAAGTGGAAGTTTCAGAAAATGTTGTCTCAAAAGAAATTGAGGCGGCTTTTTGCCAAATACAAAAGGAAGCAAAAATAGATGGTTTTAGACATGGTAAAGTATCTATGGAAGTGGTGAAAAAGAAGTTTGCTGTTGAAGCAAAAAACAGAGCTGTTGAGAATTCCATAAGAAAAACTGTTTTGAGCGTTCTTGATAAAGAGTCTTTTGTTCCGTTTGACTTGCCTGTAGTTGACGAGTTAAATTATGAGCGGGGTCGGAATTTGAAATATCGTTTCACAGCCGAGTCTCATCCTAAAGTTGAAGTAAAGGACTATAAGGATATTCCTGTAAGAAAAGAAGTTTTTAAAGTTACAGGTAAAATCTTAGAGCGGAGTTTAAATGCTTTGAGAGAGAGAAACGCAAGGCTTGTTCCGTCTAAAACAGCCGTCGTCTCGGACAAAAGTTTAGTTTTGGCGGATTACGATGCATTTGACGCCGCCGGTAAGACTTTGTCTGAAGTTTCAGCTAAAGGAAATATGCTTGACTTAGGTTCTGAAAATACTCTTAAAGGATTCAAAGACGCTTTGAAAGGCGCAAAAACCGCAGAAGAAAAAGAAGCTAAGATTGAATACCCTTCAGATTATCCCAATAAGACATTAGCCGGCAAAACTGTAGAGTTTAAAATAAAAGTTAATGAAATAAAAGAAAAAGAGCTTCCGGAACTTAACGATGATTTTGCAAAAGACGCGGGCGCGGAAAATCTTGAAGATTTGAAAACGAAAGTTAAAGAAGCTATAGAAGCGGAAGAAACGCGTAGACAAAATATGGACGTTGAAAAACAGATTATTGATTACTTGCTTGAGAAAAATAAATTTGAAGTTCCTCAGTCGTTGATTGAACGGCAGAAGAAAACTTTAGTTGAAAGAATGAAGAGCTATATGCAAAATCAAGGCGTTTCCAAAGAGTACGTTGAAAAGCAAGCGGAACTTGGAAACGCGAAATTTAGGGACGAAGCTGAAAAAAATGTAAGACTTTCTTATATTTTAAACGCAGTATATGAAAAAGAAAACTTGGCGACCGATGCGGATATTGAAGCGGAAAAGAATAAAATAAAAGCTTCAAATCCAGAAAGAGAATCTTCTGTCGATAAATATTTTGAAGAGAAAAAAGAAAGCATAACGCTGTCTTTGAAAGAGGAAAAACTTTTTGATTTTTTCCTTAAGAACGCAAAAGTTGCTGTAGAAGAAAAAGACATGCCTTTGAAGAAAGATTAGTAGCATGAAGTTGTAGTTATCAAAGCAAAAGTTTGTTGATTGTCTGGAGGAATTAATGCCGTCACTAATACCTACGGTTATAGAAAGATGGAGCCAAGGCGCGGCTGTAACATACGATTTGTATTCAAGATTATTAAAAGACAGAATAGTTTTTGTCGGCGGACCAGACGGTGCAATTGCCACCGATTCAGCCAATGTCTTAATAGCTCAGCTTTTATATTTGGATTCAGAAGATCCCGGTAAAGATATAAGTTTATACATAAACTCGCCTGGAGGCATGGTTACTGCAGGTCTTGCGGTATACGACACCATGCAATTTATAAAAAGTCCGATAACTACTATATGTATAGGCATGGCTATGTCTTTTGGAGCGGTTCTTCTTGCCGCTGGCGCAAAAGGTAAACGATATGCTTTAACCCACTCGCGCATCATGATACACCAGCCTTTGATTTACGGCGGAGGTTTGTCTGGTACTGTTTCCGATATAGACATAGAAACTAGAGAACTTCTTTCAACTAAACAAAAACTTTCTGAAATACTTGCAAAACACACGGACAGAACTATGGAGCAGGTCTTAAAAGATACTGGCAGAAACTACTATATGTCGGCTCAAGAAGCAAAAGATTACGGACTTATAGATGAAGTGATAGTCTGTTTAAAATAATATATATAAGGGCTAGAATGGAAAATAATTTCACAAACATTAAGCAATGCATGTTTTGCGGCAAGGTTCACCCTCACAAGCTTGTTGGCGGAAATGGAGTTTTTCTTTGCGAGGATTGCGCTAAGAGCGCTGTGGAACTGTTTAGCGATTTTAATAAAAAAGAATCTAAGGATTCAGGATTAAAACTTTTAAAACCCGAACAGATGAAGAAACTTCTTGATTCGTATGTTATAGGTCAGGAACATGCCAAGAAAACTTTGTCCGTCGCTGTGTATAATCACTATAAAAGGTTGGATGCCGCCGTAGGCGCGGCAAAAGACGATGTTGAACTCCAAAAATCTAATGTTTTGCTTATCGGCAATACTGGCACTGGTAAAACTCTTTTAGCTCAGACTTTAGCAAAGATTCTCAATGTGCCTTTTGCTATTGCTGATGCTACGAGTTTGACGGAAGCCGGTTATGTAGGGGAAGACGTTGAGAATATACTTTTAAGACTTACGCAGAATGCAGACTTGGATATTAAGAGGGCGGAGAAAGGCATAATATATATAGATGAAATTGACAAGATTTCAAGAAAGAGCGATACTCCGTCTATAACAAGAGACGTTTCAGGCGAGGGCGTGCAGCAGGCTCTTTTAAAAATATTGGAAGGGACCGTTGCAAACGCCCCTCCTCAAGGCGGAAGAAAGCACCCGCAGCATGAATATATAAAAATAGACACTACTAATATTCTCTTTATCTGCGGCGGAGCTTTTGACGGACTTGAGAAGATAATAGAAGCGAGACTTTCAAAAAAGACTTTAGGTTTTATAAAAGATTCTTCTGCCAACGAAGATGAGGCTAGCAATACTGATTCTCTACTTTCAAAAGTTGAAACCCAAGATTTAATAAAGTTTGGACTTATTCCTGAGTTTATAGGAAGGCTTCCTGTTGTTTCTACTTTAAATCATTTGACAGTTTCAGATTTAGTTCATATTTTGACTGAACCTAAAAATGCTTTGGTAAAACAATATAAGAAGATGTTTCAACTTGAAAACGTTGAATTAGAATTTGAAAGAGAAGCTTTGGAGAATATAGCGGAAGAGGCTATAAAGAAATGTTCTGGAGCAAGAGGTCTAAGAGCGATAATAGAAGGAATTTTGCTTGACGCTATGTACAATATTCCTAGCGATTCCTCGGTTGTAAGGTGTATGGTTACGGCTGGCGCTGTTATAAAGAAAGAAGATCTGAAATTTGTGTATAAAGACACAAAGGAGACTGCATGAGCGAATTGGATAGATTTAACGAAAGTCTAAAAATTTCCGACGCGCTTCCTCTTCTTCCGGTTAGAGATATTATTTTGTATCCCGCAATGGTGTTGCCTCTTGCTGTCGGTAGAGAAAGATCCGTTAGGGCATTAGAAGAATCAATGTCGACAAACAGGCTTATTTTTATTGTAACGCAAAAAAATGTTCAAGCTGAAGATCCATATCCCGACGATATATATTCCATAGGGGTCGTATGCGAAGTTCTGCAAATATTAAAAATGCCAGACGGAACGTTGAAAGCGCTTGTAGAGGGGATATGTAGAGCGCAATGGACGGATTTTAAATTAAGCGACAAAGGATATGTTGAAGTAGGAATAAAGACTTTTGATGAAAAGGTAGAGAAAACATCCGAAGCTGAAGCAATCATGAGGAGGACCGTTTCTCTTTTTGAGCAGTATGTAAAACTAAATCCTAGAATGCCTATGGAAATTTCCGTTTCTGTGGGCAATATTTCCGACCCTGCAAGGCTTGCAGACACTATAGCGTCGCATTTGGCTATTAAAAATAGCGATAAACAGATAGTTTTAGAGCTTGTAAATCCCATACAACGTTTAGAAAAAATAATACAGATACTAAATTCTGAAATAGAAATACTAAATATTGAAAGACGCATTCAAAACAGGGTCAGGAATCAGATAGAAAAAACTCAGAAAGAATATTATCTGACTGAGCAGATGAAAGCCATTCAGAAAGAGCTTAAGCAAAAGGATGACGTTCAAAAAGATGTAGACGAGTTTAAAGAAAAGTTAAACAAGGCGAAGATGCCTCAAGCCGTTAGGGACGCTGCGGAAAAAGAAGTGGCAAGGCTTGAAAAAATGATGCCCATGTCTCCGGAAGCGACCGTTATAAGGACGTATATTGAATGGATTTTGGATTTGCCTTGGGAAACGTCTACAACCGATAATTTAGATTTAAAAAGAGCAAAAGAAGTTTTGGATCAAGATCATTATGGACTTGAAAGAGTTAAAGACAGGGTTTTGGAATATCTTGCAGTTTTGTCCAGAGTAAAAAAATTTAAAGGATCCGTTCTCTGTTTTATTGGACCTCCGGGAGTTGGCAAAACGTCAATAGCCAAGTCTGTTGCAAGAAGCTTAGGCAGAAACTTTGTAAGAATTTCCATGGGAGGAGTTAAAGACGAATCTGAAATAAGAGGTCACAGACGCACGTATATTGGTTCTATGCCGGGAAAGATTATACAATCAATGAAAAAAGCGGGTTCAAATAATCCTGTGTTTATTTTTGACGAAATAGACAAGATGGGTTCTGACTGGAGAGGCGATCCGTCGGCAGCTTTGCTTGAAGTTTTGGATCCTGAGCAAAACTACGCTTTTGGCGATCACTATCTTGATGTTGATTTTGATTTATCAAAGGTTATGTTTATAACTACCGCAAATTCGCTAGGCGCTATCCCAAATACATTGTTGGACAGGCTGGAGCTTATAAGATTTTCCGGATATACGGACGATGAAAAACGACATATAGCTCAAGATTTTATAATACCAAGACAGTTAAAAGACCACGGGTTAACCTCTGAAGAACTTATATTGGCAGAAAATACTCTTGAAGCGGTTATAAAAAATTATACGTATGAAGCGGGTGTTCGCAATTTGACAAGGGAAATTGCAAATCTTTGTAGAAAAGTCGCTAAAGAGCTAGAGTTTGACAAGAACTTAAAGTCTGTAACCATTACGCCCGAAAATCTGAACGAATACTTAGGTATCGCTCATTACGAAAGAGAAAGAATAGCGGAAAACGATATAGGCGTTGTTACCGGTCTCGCGTGGACTGAAGTCGGCGGCGAAACCCTTACCATAGAAGTAAACAAAATGAAAGGCAAAGGTTCTCTGGTATTAACCGGAAAGCTTGGCGATGTAATGAAAGAGTCTGCTCAAGCCGCTTTGTCTTATGTTAGAGCGGCGTCTTTAAAACTTGGCATAGATGAAAAAATATTTTCAAGTACGGACTTCCACGTCCACGTTCCTGAAGGCGCTGTTCCAAAAGACGGTCCGAGCGCCGGTATTGCGTTAGCTGCGGCTCTTACGTCTGTGTGTATGGATAAGCCGGTAAAGAAGAAAATAGCCATGACCGGAGAAGTAACGCTTAGAGGAAGAGTCCTTGTCATAGGCGGACTTAAGGAAAAAGTTCTCGCCGCTTACCGCGAAGGCATAAACGCCGTGTTGTTTCCCGACGGCAATAAGAAAGATTTAGTTGATATTCCTGAGGAAGTTAGAAAGGAAATTAAGATGATTCCTGTTTCCCATATGGACGAAGTTATATCTTTAGCCATAGAAAAATCTCCTGAAAATAAAAGGCGACGTTCCAAAAAATAAAAGAAAGGAGCAGGCAAAAAATGAAAAAACATTATCTTTTAACTCCGGGTCCTACGCCAATTCCTCCGGAAGTCGCTTTAAAAGAGGCTTTGCCTATGCTCCATCACAGAACAAATGAGTTTGGGGCAATTTACAAGGACGTTGCTGAAGGATTAAAGTATGTTTTTCAAACAAAGAACGAGGTTTATATTATTGCGTCTTCAGGGACAGGCGTAATGGATATGGCGGTTATAAATCTTCTAAGTCCAGGCGACGAAGTTTTAGTTGCAAGCTGCGGGAATTTTGGGGACAGATGGATAAAGATAACGGAAGGCTACGGTGCAAAAATTACTTCCGTTTCAGTAGAATGGGGGAAAGTAGTTAAACCTGCTGAAATAGAAAAAGCTTTACAGTCAAATCCCAATATTAAAGCGGTATATACTACATTTACCGAAACTTCAACAGGCGTTATCAACGATATTAAAGCAATTGGCGAGATAGTTTCAAAAACCAATGCAGTTTTGGTCGTAGACGCTGTTTCCGGTCTTGCAGGACAAGAATTTAGAACTGATGATTGGAAAGTAGACGTAGCGGTATCAGGTTCTCAAAAAGGATTTATGCTTGCTCCCGGACTTGCGTTTATAACATTAAGCGATAAAGCTTGGAAGCTTACAGAATCTTCAAAAATTCCGAAATTTTATTTTGATATTAAAAAGTATAAAAAGTCATACGCCGCTAACGAAACTCCTTTCACTCCTCCTGTAACTCTTATTGTAGCTCTTCAAGAATCTCTAAGGCTTATTAAGGAAAGAGGTTTAGAAAATATGTGGAACGATTACAAACTTCTTGCAAAAGCGGCAAGAGCCGGTATGAGAGCTTTGGGGTTTGAGCTTTTCGGAGAAGTTCCTTGCGATGTTGTTACAAGCGCTTGCGTTCCTGCCGAAATAGGCGGTACAATAGTTAAAACCTTGAGAGAAAAGCACGGCGTATCAATAGCCGGCGGACAGGGCGATTTAAAAGGCAAAATTATAAGATTTGCGCATATGGGTTATATTGGCAAGGCTGATTTGCTCGTAGGTTTTGCATGTCTTGAAATGGTTCTTAGCGAACTTGGCGTAAATATTGAAAAGGGCAAGGCCGTAGCTGCTGCTGAAGAGGAATTGTTGAAAGCATAATATTTGAAACTACAAAATAAAAAGGGCAGACAAAATGTACAAGATTCTAATGACTTACGACAATACCGAAGGACTTGACGCATTACTTTCAAATAAAGAATTCAAAGTAGACATACATAACAAACCTTCTCAAGAAGAATTGAAAGAACTTATCAAAGACTACGACGGACTTCTTATACGTTCGGAAGTAAAAGTTGACTCGGATATTATAGAGGCTGCCGAAAAGTTGAAATTTATAGGCAGAGCAGGCGCTGGCGTTGATAATGTTGATAAAGAATTAGCAACAAAGAAAGGCATAATAGTTGTCAATGTTCCTGGCGGAAACGCTATATCTGCCGCCGAGCATACGATAGGTCTTATGCTTTCTCTGGCCAGACGCATTCCTGAAGCTTACAAATCTTTAAAAAATAAAAAATGGGATCGCAAAAATTTTGTAGGAACGGAACTTTTCGGCAAGACTCTAGGTTTGATAGGTCTTGGAAGAATAGGGACCGAAGTTGCCAAAAGACTTAGCGTTTTTGGTATGAGCGTTATAGCTTACGATCCGTTTGCAAATCAAGATACGGCGAAAAACAAGAATATAGAATTAAAAAGTATAGATGAAGTTTTTGCTCAAGCCGATTATATTTCAATTCATTCCTCGCTTAACGATTCTACAAGAGGAATGATAAATGCCGCTGCCATAAAAAAAATGAAAGACGGTGTTAGAATTATCAACTGCGCTAGAGGTCCGATAGTTAACGAAAAAGATTTATCCAACGCAATTAAGTCTGGTAAAGTAGCCGGAGCCGCTATAGATGTATTTGCTAAAGAGCCTCCGGAAGATTGGACTCTTATAGATACCGATAAGGCGGTTGCAACGCCTCATCTTGCGGCGTCTACCTACGAAGCTCAAGTTAGAATCGCAAAAGAAATAGGAGAAGTTCTTATAGATTTCTTTACAAAAAGAATTGTAAGAAACGCTGTCAACGCAAAAAAATAAATCTAGAATTGCATTGCTATCTGCCCGGCCGGCAAAAGCCTGGCAGTATAGCGTCGTTTAATCACAGTCGCGCTATTGCGAGTTTATCGGATAGGAGAAAAAAGAAGGATTTTAAGTTAAAAAATTTTACGTTTTTCTTGAAAGATTTTGCGCTTTGCTTTCAGACAAACTGATTGTTGTAACCAAAGAAGATATAAAAAAAGGACTGCATTATAAAATTGCTAAAGAAGATAAATTTGTTCTTATAAGAGCAGGCATAGATACGGCGTTTTATAATGGTTTTATTCCAAATCCAAAATTTAAAGAAAGATTAGGGATAGATAAAGATTCAAGAGTTGTTGTTACGATATCGCCGTTTAAACCGCAAAAAAACCTTAAAGATTTTATCAAAACCGCATTTTTGCTAAGATCAAGATTTAAAGATGTTATATTTTTAATGGTCGGAGATGGCGAACAAAGAGAAAAACTTGAGGATTTGGTAGAGAGTTTAAATTTAAAAAATAAAGTTTTTATGCTTGGTTGGAGCGCAGATATTGCCGAAATTCTTAAAGCAAGCGATATTTTTGTGTTGACATCGCTTTGGGAAGGGTTGCCATGTTCTATTGTTGAGGCTATGTGCTGTTCTAAACCAGTCGTAGCAAATGCTGTAGATGGAGTAAAAGAAATAGTTGTTGACGGTGAAACTGGTTTTTTAATAGAGCCGAATAATTATGCGAAAATTGCCGAAAAGATTATGTATTTGTTAAATGATGAGGCGGTTTTAAAAAATATGAGCGCAAAAGCTTATAGTTCTATAGGTCAAGAATACAATATAAACCACAATCTTAAACAGCACGAAGAATTATACCTAAAACTGAGCTGGTAGTTTTTTAACTTAACCTTACAAGTATTCGCATAACGAAGCAAAGATTGCGATTGTCGCTTCCTGAGTTTATCTATCCGATAAACTCAGGGGCTAAAATCATTATGAACTATGAATTTTGCAAATATTTTACATTTTACTCCTATTTCTGCCAGCTTTATGAAATATACTATTAAGATCGTATTCCAAAAAGTTTTTATTCAGCGGAATGGTAACTATATTTCTGGTACTTGAGTTTATCGGATAGGTTCCATTTAATCCGATAAACTCAGATTCTAACTATACAATAGCTTGATGAAAGTGCTATTTATAAATAAACAAAAAAGTATTTGAAGAAGCGACAAACGGAAAGGGCGTATAAACTTAGCGAGTTAGATAATAAGTAATTTAAAGGGATATTTATTATGAAAAAAAAACGTTTTAAAAAATTTAGTTGTATAGGTTTTTCAATCTTATTTTTGACAAATTCTGTTCCATTAAGAGCTGAAGATTTATCAAATGAAGAGATAAAAGAAATTATCTTAATGATTGGCGAGATTGAAAGTACGGTAGCGGAAGTGGATAGGGCGGCGATAGAGAAAAAGAAGCAAGAAAAGTTGGCAAGGGTAGAAATAGAAGCGGCAAAAGTAAGAGCAAGAGAAGCTGCGGATAAGGCGGCGATAGAGAAGGGGAAGCAAGAAGATCTTGCGAGAGTGGCATTAGAAATAGAGACAACGAAAGCGAAAGTTGAAGCGAATAGGGTGGCGGTAGAGAAGAAGAAGCAAGAAGAGTTGGCAAGGATGGAAATAGAAGCGGCAAAAGTAAGAGCAAAGAAAGAGGCGGAAGCTGAGCAAGCCAAAGCTGAAACAGAAAGAGCCAGAAGAGAAGCTGAGAGGCTTAAAGCTGAAGCGAAGGCTCAAGCAAAGGCTGAAAAAGAAAAGTCAAAGAAAGAAATAGAAGAAGCAAAGAAGAAACAAAAAGAAGAAGAAGAAAGAGCTAGAAGAGAATTTGAAAAACTTAAAGCTGAAGCGGAAAAAGCAAAGAAAGAAGCTGAAAAATTAAAAGCAGAAGCTGAGAAAGCGAAAGTTGAAGCGGAAAAAGCAGAAGAAGAAGGTCAAGTATTGTATTTAGGAGTAGAAGTTAAGTAGTTAATAAGACGCGATTTTGCCGAACTGACAAATAAAATTAGGAATAAGAATGATGAAGAAACAGAAAAACGCGTTTCCTTATATTTTAGTGTCAATAGCAATCCATATATTAATTTTCTGTTTAATTTTTTATCAGGGAAAAAGTAGAGAATTACCTGATTTAGTAGAGGTATCGTTTTATTCTCCAACTCCTCTGCCTGATCCTGAGATTCATCCTAAAGAAGAACCGAAAGCGCCTGAAATAGAGGAAAAGCCTAAGGAAATTCCTAAACTGGTGGAAGAAGTTCCTAAGGATGAACCCCCAAAGCGGGAGCTACAGAAAAAGGAAACTTTGAAGAAAAAGAAGATTGTTTCCGATGAAAAGAGCGATATAAAAGTTGCTGATGACGATGACGCTATACAGCCTGAAGATTTAAAAGTTGACGCTGAGATATTTAAATTCCCTCAATATGCAAGAAGTATACAGAAAAAAATAGCCGAGGCGTGGAAACATGATAAGTGGAACAACTTAAGAGTTGAAGTATTCTTTAGAATACACAGAGACGGATTAGTTTCTGGCGTAAGAATAAAGAAGTCGTCAGGAAATGCAAGTTTTGATGAGAATGGCGTAAATACTATAATTAAAGCCGCTCCATTTGACAAGCTTCCAGATGGATTCGCTAACAATAAATTAAGGTTCATATTTGTATTTCAAAAAGGTATAGTATAAAATAACTTGTAGTGTAAAAATGAAAAAAGGAGAATGTAAAATGTTTGAAGGGAAAAGTCTAATTGAAATATTAAATATGGGAGGCTGGGTTTTATATGTTCTATTAGGAACATCAATATTATCGCTTACCGTAATTTGTTATAAATTGGTTGAATTTTGGAAAAAAGCGCAAATAAAGAGAACAATGTTTGTTCCCGCTTTGTTTGACAGTATAAAAAACGGCAACTTGGAAAAAGCTATAAATTATTGCAACTCTCTCAATTCGCCTATGGCGTCGGTTTCAAAAGCTGGAATAGTTGCTTTTAAGTCGGGCGAAAGTTTAGGCGAGTTCATGGACAGAGAGATAATGATTCAGACAGTAGAATTAGAGAGATGCACAACGATATTGGGAACTGTTGGAAATATAGCGGTGTATATAGGACTATTTGGAACAGTATTGGGTATTATATCAGCGTTCCATGATATGTCTGCAATAGGATCTGGAGGAATTACCGTTGTTATTGGCGGCGTTTCAGAAGCTTTAATCGCAACAGCCGCAGGATTGTTTGTCGCGATACCTGCGTCGACAGCTTATAACTTTTTTACAAAGAAAATAGATAAATTTATAGTTGATATGGAATATTGCGCGTCTGCAATAGAAGACAAATTTAATTTGAATAAGGGAAATTAACAAATGAGAGCAAAAATGAAGAAAAACACGGTAAAGTCAGAGATAAATATAGCTCCATTTACTGACGTTGTCTTGGTTCTTTTGATTATTTTCATGATAGCAACGCCAGCATTAATGCAGCCGAAAATAAATGTTAATTTGCCGAAAGCAGAGTCAGCGGACAACGAAAGTGCATCTATAAATATAGAAGCTTTAATATCTAAAGATGGGAGAGTAGCTATAGATGGTAAAGAAATAGAATTATCAAATGTAGAAAAAGTTATAATGGATTTACTTAAAGAAGACCCAGGTAAATCAATAGTAATAAAAGGAGATGTAAAAGTAGAGTACGATTACGTTATGCAGTTTATGGATAGAGCAAAAAAGGCGGGAGCAAGAAAATTTGCTCTTGCTGTCGAGACTAAATAATTTATTTGTAAATCAAACTATTAACTTAAAAAAATACGGAATCCCCCCCCCCCCCCTAGCAATAGTGGAAGCCGTGCAGGAGCAGGCAGCGGCGCACAATTGGGCTGGTGTTGATCCAGATCCAGAAATAAGTAGAGCAGCCGCTATGCAACGGCACGAACGGGAGGCTGCTGCCCGACGGGAACCGCCACCGCCACTTGGACCAGGAGCGCCGCCACCGGAAACAGAGCCGGAAGCACTTGAAGAGTATCTCCATCGCATTCCGGGGACCGCGCCGACAACTTTGGAAGAGTATCTCCATCGCATGCAGGAGTTAGACGACTTCGGTGGCAGATATCCAAATGATCCGAGAATATGCGAAGAACTCCGAATATTGAATGAATATTAGGTATATCATGGAATAGAAGAGAAAGAGAGAGAAGCTGAAGAATTAGAGATGAGTTAGGTAGGTAGAGCAAGAAAAGAGATTTTGAAGTTTTTATTATAACAAATTCGGAGAGGTGTCCCGGTTAAGGTGCATAAATAACATGGGGGGGG
>JAITND010000044.1 GCA_031290625.1 Endomicrobium sp.
TAACGATGGATATAGAGTTGATAATGCCGGTAGCGATGGAGCGGCAGTTGAGATTTGCAATAAGAGAAGGCGGAAGGACGGTAGGTTCGGGCGTTGTTACTGAAATCGTCGAATAATATAGTTTTTATAAATCAAAACCCGAGTAAGTTATTTATTCGGGTTTTGATTGACAAATAAGTATGGTTTAGTATAAAATACATCTTCATCGAAATTTAAACAGGATTAAAATTTATGGTAACTGAAAAAGCAGTAACGACTCAACGTTTGAGAATTAAGTTGCGCGCATACGATCATAAAATGTTAGATGATTCGCTTGCAAAGATAGTGGAAACGGCAAGACGTACAGGCGCGGCGATAACCGGACCAGTGCTTTTGCCTACTAACATTAAAAAGTACACGGTAAATAGATCTGTGCACGCGGACAAAAAATCCCGCGAACAATTTGAAATGAGAATTCATAAGAGATTGGTTGATATTCGCGAACCTTCTTCAAAAACAGTTGAAGAGCTTATGAAGCTTGATTTGCCTGCGGGCGTTGATATTGAAATCAAGATGTAATTAAAATAACGAAAACAGCAGAGAGATAATATGGTAAAATCAATCATTGGAAAAAAAGTAGGCATGACGCAGGTTTTCGACGATAAAGGAAATCTCATACCCGTAACGGTAGTAGAAGCTGGTCCTTGCGTGGTAACCGGAGTTCGCACAGCTGAAAAAGACGGGTATACCGCGGTTCAGCTTGGCTTTGACGATGCTAAAGAAAAGAATCTTAACAAAGCAAAGTTGGGTTTGTTCAAAAAGAATAATATCGCTCCTAAAAAAGTTATTAAAGAGTTTAGAATCGCCGCCGCCGAATTTTCTGTAGGACAGGAAATAAAGGCTGATATTTTTAAAGCTGGCGACTATGTAGATGTTTCTGCGGTAACAAAAGGAAAGGGGTATGCGGGCGTTATAAAAAGATATAATTTTGGCATGCAGCCTACGACGCATGGTCAGTCTGACAGAACAAGAGCTAGAGGATCTAGCGGCGGACAGGGACCTCAGAAGGTGTTGAAGGGTATGAGAATGTCTGGACATTTAGGCAACGAATTTGTTACAATACAAAGATTGCTAGTCGTAAATGTCGACGCGGAAAAGAACGTTTTGCTTATTAAAGGAGCTGTTCCTGCCGTTAAGACGGGAACATTGTTTATAAACAATACGCTTAAAAAAATTCCTGTAGTTCAAGAAGTTAAAGCAGTCAAAGCGAAAAAGAAATAAATTAAATAGGCTATAATCTAGGACGTTTTTGGCTTTTAAGTTATCCCCGCAGGGGAATATTAATATCCAGCGGCGCAAACGTTGCGGATGGGACAGAGAGAGAATATGGATACAATAGTTTATACCGCAGAGGGTAAAGAAAAAGGAAAAATAGAGCTTCCAGAATTTTTCAACACGGAAGTGTCGCCTACTCTTTTGCATGAAATTACAACGGCATATTTGAACAACCAAAGAGCCGGAACGCATAAGACAAAAACAAGAGGCGAAGTGTCTTTCTCGGGAGCAAAACCTTGGAAGCAGAAAGGTACGGGTAATGCCCGCGCTGGACAGAGAAATTCTCCTTTGTGGAGAAAGGGCGGAATCATTTTTGGCCCTCAGCCTAGAGATTATTATACAAAGCAGTCAAAGCGGAAAAAGAGACTTTCTTTGAGCATGGCTCTTTCTGCTCAATTGCAGAACGGCAATGTTATAGTTGTCGACTCTATAAAGCTTGACGAAGATAGAACAAAAAAAGTTGCAGAGCTTTTGAAGAATCTTAAACTTGAAGGTAAGAAAGTTGTTTTCGCAGTCTCTGGCGACGCGGCTTTCAGACTTGCGGCAAGAAATATAGAAAACGTGGTAGTTGAAAACGTAAAGAATATTAACTCGTATCAAGTTCTTTGGGCGGATAAATTGGTTCTTACGCCTGAAGCGGTTGATTCAATAAAAGAAAGACAATCCATATAAGAGATTGTTTTTTATTATTAGGAAATAACATGGATATCAGAAACATTATTAAGAAACCTATCGTAACAGAAAAAGCGGCTCTTTTGAAAGAAACGAACAACAAATATACTTTTGTTGTAGATAAAGACGCTAATAAGTTCCAGATAAAACAGGCTATTGAGTCTTTGTTTAATGTAAAAGTTGAAAGTGTTCACACATCCAACTACTTAGGAAAAAGCAAGAGAATGGGCTCGCACGCAGGATACAGAAGCGATTGGAAGAAAGCTATAGTAAAACTTGGCGAAGGTCAAGAAATTCAAATAGGCGACCAGGCTTAATTAAATAGGCTTTGCGGATGGCAATCAAGAAACGATTGCTAAAGAAACAAATATGGGCGACGTAAAATATTAAAGCTGCCATAGCCCGATAATAGGAAAAAGAAATGCCGATTAAAACATTTAAGCCGTACACACAGTCAAGAAGACAAATGTCAGTTTCAGATTTTTCTGATATTACAAAAACAGAGCCTGAAAAATCCTTAATCAGAATCATAAAGAAAAAAGGCGGCCGCAACAATACTGGTCAAGTAATGGTGCGTTTCAGAGGCGGCGGTCATAAAAGATTTTACAGAATAATAGATTTTAAAAGAGACAAATTCAATATTCCTGCCGAAGTAATAGCAATAGAATACGATCCTAACCGTTCAAGCAGAATAGCGCTTCTGCAATATCAGGACGGAGAAAAAAGATATATAATTCAGCCTGTGGGCGTAAAAGTTGGAGATTCCTTGATGTCCGGACCGGATGCCGAGATAAAGCCGGGAAACTCTCTTCCTCTTACGAATATTCCCGTAGGCGCTTTCATACATAACTTGGAACTTGTCGCAGGAAAAGGCGGACAGCTTGTTCGTTCAGCCGGGTCTGCGGCTCAGCTGCTTGCTAAGGAAGGCAATTATGCTCACGTAAGAATGCCTTCTGGCGAGATAAGGCTTATCCGAGTAAATTGCTACGCGACAATTGGCCAAGTAGGAAATTTGGACCATGAAAACATTACGGTGGGATCTGCAGGAAGAAACCGTCACATGGGCAAGAAGCCTCATGTCCGCGGAACTGCAATGAACTCTGTTGACCATCCTCACGGAGGCGGTAGAGGTAGATCTAAAGGTAACAACCAACCCAGAAGCCCTTGGAACCAGCCTGCTAAAGGTTTTAAGACAAGACCTAAGAAGAATTGGGACTGGGCAATAATAAGCCATCGTAATAAAGCTAAGAAGCAATAAGAAGCGATCGGAGGAAAAAATAAATGAGTCGTTCAACTAAAAAAGGTCCATATGTTGATGAAAAGCTTTTGAATAAAATGCAGAAGCTTAACGAAGCTGGAGATAAAAAAGTTATAAAGACGTGGGCAAGATCAAGCGTTATAACTCCGGAGTTCGTAGGTCATACCATAGCGATACACAACGGCAGAAAGTTTTTGCCTATATTTATATCGGAACAAATGGTAGGTCACAAACTTGGCGAATTTTCTCCGACGAGAGTTTTTAAAGGTCATGGCGGGATGACAAAGCAGGATACGTCGCTAACGTAAAAACGAGACGTTACATTTGAACTTTAATGTTCATAAACGACAACGGTCGCATGAAAAAGGCGATTGTCAAACAGAAAAAAAGGATATAAAGATGGAAGCAAAGGCAATAGCAAAATTTGTTAGATATACTCCAAGAAAAGTTAACCAGGTTCTTTCGCTTATCAGAAACAAAAAAGTTGAGAAAGCGTTTGAAGTTCTTTCTTTTCTTCCCAAGTCTGCCGCGCCGCTCGTTGAAAAAGTTTTGAAAAGTGCAACTGCAAATTCGGGAAAACTTAGCGATTTTTCAGGGCTAAAAGTTAAAGAAGCTTGGGTAGGCAACGGTCCTATATTAAAAAGAATGAGACCTGGTCCGCAGGGCAGAGGTATGCCTATAAAGAAGAGAATGTCTCATCTTACGATAGTCGTTACCGACGCAGGCGTCTCTGACGGAAAAAGAAAGAAAAAAGTAGCTAAAACGGCAATGACTGTTGAAGCAAAGTAAGATAAAATTTTTTAGGAAAGGTAGGAAACATGGGTCACAAAGTACACCCCAAAAGCGTAAGATTAGGATATATTAGAGATTGGGAATCTAAATGGTTTAATTTAAAAGAGATGCCCGATCTTATAGAAGAAGATCGTCGCGTAAGAGTTTATTTGAAAAATAAACTCAAAATGGCTTCCGTGTCTAAAATTGTTATTGAAAGACCCGGAAAATATTTGCGCGTAAACATCTATACTTCTCGTCCAGGAATTGTTATCGGCAAAGGCGGACAAGGTATAGAAAATTTGAGAAAAGAAGTTGAATCCATGACTACGAAGAAGACTTTCGTAAACGTTATGGAAATAAAAAGAGCTGAAATTGACGCTCAGCTTGCGGCTGAGAGTATTGCTTTTCAGTTGGAAAAGCAAATAGCTTTTAGAAGAGCGATGAAAAAGACTATTGAGAAAGCTATGGCAGCCGGTGCTCAAGGGATAAAAATTATGGTTTCTGGAAGACTCGGCGGCGCAGAAATTGCAAGAACCGAATGGCTTAAGGAAGGCAGAATTCCTTTGCAGACTTTTAGAGCCGACATAGATTACGGTTTTTCCGAAGCATATACGACGATGGGTCAGATTGGCGTTAAAGTTTGGATATTCAAAAAGGAACTTTTTAAGAAAACAGCTAAAGAATTGCTTGAAGAAGCAAAGCTTGTTGATACGACTACTTCATCATCTGAACAAATGCCCAAGTAAGAAAGAAGAAGCCAAATAAATTTTAAGACATAAAGACAGAGGACATTCATATGTTGATGCCAAAAAGAGTTAAATATAGAAAGACGCACAGGGGAAGAATGAAAGGCAAAGCCAAAGGCGGTACCTATTTGGCTTTTGGCAAGTATGGTCTTCAAGCTCTTGAACCTGTATGGATAAATAGCAATCAAATAGAAGCGGCGCGCGTTACGCTTACTAGATTTATAAAGAAAGGCGGAAAGGTTTGGGTCAGAATATTCCCTGATAAACCAATTACAAAGAAGCCTGCAGAAACGAGAATGGGTAAAGGTAAAGGCGATCCGCAGTTTTGGGTCGCTGTAGTAAAGCCCGGAAGAATAATGTTTGAAATGGAAGGTATTCCGGAAGCTGAAGCAAAAAAGGCTTTGACTCTTGCGTCAAACAAACTTCCTATACATACAAAAATTTTAGTCAGAGCAGATATTTGAGGATAAGATGAAAAGTAAACTTTGGAATGAGATGAAGAATATGACGGATGTAGAGCTTAATGCAAAGCTCGCTCAATTGCAGGATAAGCTTTTTAAGCTAAAGTTTCGTCATTGGACGGCTCCTGTAAAAAATCCTCTTGAAATAAAAGAGATTAGAAGAAATATTGCAAGAATTAAAACTCTTATAGTTCAGAAGAAAGAGTCCAAAATAAGACAAAATAATAGGAAGGAACAATGTCAGAACGTGGAAAACGCAAGCGCCGTGTAGGCATAGTTGTAAGTGATAAAAACGATAAAACAAGATTGGTTTCTATAGAGAGAACATACCGTCATTCTTTGTACGGTCGCGTTCTCCGAAGCAAGAATAAGTTTGCCGTACACGACGAGAAGAATGAATCTCGTTTGGGCGATAAAGTTGAAATAATGGAATCAAGACCAATGTCAAAGACGAAAAGATGGGTTTTGGTAAAAGTCGCGAATAAAACGACAGAAATCTAAAAAATAAGTTTAACGAAGGATACCGTAATGATTCAGGAGAGATCTATTTTAAACGTAGCGGATAACTCAGGAGCGAAGAAGATTCGTTGTTTCAGAGTAACAAAAGGCATGAAACGTCGTTATGCAAGCATCGGCGACATAATACATGCGTCTGTTCAAGATGCTTTGCCGCATGGGAATATAAAGAAAGGCGAAGTTGTTAAAGCGGTAATTGTTCGCGCAGTGAAAGAAATTCGCCGCGCAGATGGAACTTACATAAAGTTTGACGACAACGCCGCAGTTATCATTAATGACGAAGGCGAACCGAAGGGAACGCGTATTTTTGGACCGGTAGCAAGAGAGCTTAGAGAAAACAATTATCTTAAAATAATTTCTTTGGCGCCGGAAGTAATATAAGTCTTTTTGCCGTTTTCCTGTTTTTCTTTGGGGAAAAACTTTAATTACAATGTATATAATCAAAGACTCGCCGGATTACATGCGTAAAAGTCGAAAATTGAAAATTGTCGAAGAAAATATGATTTATTTAGATGGATTGTGTTGAAAGTATACAGGCGAAAAACAAAACAGGATATCAAAATGTTTAACATTAAGAAGAAAGACAAAGTTATAGTTTTATCGGGAAAAGACAAAGGAAAGAAAGGCGAAGTTCTTGATGTTTTTCCTAAAGAAAGCAGAGTTATAGTTTCAAAAATTAATTTCGTAAAAAGACATACGAAACCTACCCAGAGAGATCCCGGAGGAATCCGCGAGAAAGAAGCTCCTATCGCGGCAAGCAAAGTTATGCTTGTTTGCCCAAAATGCGAACAGGCTTTTAGACCTAAATTTGACAGACTTTCTGACAAGAAGAAAGTAAGAGTTTGCCGTAAATGCGGGGAAATGATAGCGTGAGTATTACAAGAAGACAGGTATTTAAGAAAACTTTAGTTTTGTTGTTGGGGGCGGGATGGAGTATTTCCTTGACGTTAAGTTCGTGCGCGTTAATGTTTAATGGAACAACAAAGAGTGTGACTATAAAGTCAATGACTCAAGACAGTAGTATTTACGTTGATGGTAATTATGTCGGAGAAGATGCTTGTTCCGTAGATTTGGAACGAAATAAGCGGCATGTTGTGTTGGTCAAAAAGAAAGGACATAAAACAGAAATTGTCAATATAGGCAATAATGTACAAGTTGGATGGATTGCGTTTGACGCGTTATTTAACTGGTTTGCTTTTCTAACTGATCCAACTACAGGAGCTTGGTATGGGCTAGACAGAGATAACATAGTTGTTAAACTTGCGACGTTGAAAGAAAGTAACGGGAAGGAATAGTAAAAAATACGTTTAATTTGTTTGTTATGGTATAAAGGGATAAGGACAGAATAATGAATCAACCTCGTTTAAAAGAATTTTATCAGAAGAGCGTAGTAAGTGAACTTAAAAAACAGTTCAATTTTAAGAACGCTCATCAGATTCCTAAGCTTGCGAAGATTGTCATAAATATCGGACTAAGCGAAGCTAAAGAAAATAGTAAAGTTTTGGATACGGCTACGGCAGAGCTTGAGGCTATTACAGGGCAGAAACCTTTGGTTTGCCGCGCAAAGCGGTCTGTTTCAAACTTTAAAATTCGTCAAGGAATGCCTATAGGTATAAAAGTTACTCTAAGAAACGCAATGATGTATGAGTTCTTAGATAGGCTTATCAATGTGGCAATTCCTCGTATAAGAGACTTTAGAGGAATTGAGACTAATTGTTTTGACGGAAGAGGCAATTTTAATTTAGGTCTTACAGAACAGTATATTTTCCCTGAAATCAACGTTGAAAAATCAGACAAAGCAAGGGGAATGAATATTACTATCGTAACGACGGTTGAGAAAAATGAATACGCAAGAGTGTTGTTGGAACATCTTGGAATGCCGTTCAAAAACAGAGAAAACAAATAAAGCAGAGGATATTTTTCTATGGCAACAACTTCAGCAGAAGCAAAGATGCGTAAACCTCAGAAATTTGCAACGCGGTACAGGAACAGATGTCGCCTGTGTGGAAGACCGCGCGGCTTTTATAGAGATTTTGGTCTTTGCAGAATATGTTTGCGTAAATTGGCGCATAACGGCGAAATACCGGGACTTACAAAATCAAGCTGGTGATAAGCACTAAATTTTAAAAGAGGTCGGTTTAATGATTACAGATCCAATTTCAGATATGTTCGCGCGCATACGCAACGCGAATGTAAAGTTACATGAAAAAGTTGATATTCCGTCTTCAAAAATGAAAATGGAAATAGCAAAAATTTTAAAAGAAGAAGGATATATCGTAAACTATAAAAGCACGGACGACAAGAAGCAGGGAATTTTGAGAATTTATCTCAAATATACAGCTTCCGGTGAACCTGTTCTACAGGGAATAAAGAGAGTTTCAAAGTCTTCTTTGAGAATTTACAAAGGCTACGAAGACATGCCTAAAACCATAGGAGGATTAGGCGTTACCTTGGTTTCCACTTCAAAAGGTTTAATGACCGACAACCAAGCAAGAAAAGAAAAGGTTGGCGGAGAAGTTATAGGATACGTTTGGTAATTAATTATAGGCTTTGAGCCGTTCCTGTTAGACGGGATTTGCGCAATAACAAAAATTTTATATTGAGGGTCAAACGATGAGTCGCTTAGGCAAAAAACCGGTTTGTATGCCGGAAAAGGTGAAAGCAGAGTTTAACAACGGCGTGTTAGAAATAATAGGTCCTGGCGGGAAGCTTTCGCAAGGTATAGATGATACTAAAATAAACATAAAGATTGACAAGGACAGTATTCTTGTAGAAGCTCTTGAGGAATCCCGCGAGCATAATATGCTTCATGGTCTCATAAGAGGTCTTGTCGTCAATATGATAGAGGGCGTTACAAAAGGGTTCAAAAAAGAGCTTGAAGCTATAGGACTTGGTTATAAGGCAAACGTAGAAGGCGGTAAGAAGTTGGTTTTGGCGGTGGGATTTTCTCACCTTGTAAATCTTCCCATGCCTTCAACTGTAAAAGTAACTACGGCTCTTACGCCCGACAAAAATACTTTAATAACGGTAACGGGAACTGATAAATATGAAGTTGGCGCATTTGCCGCTAAAATTAGGGCGGTTAAGCCGCCTGAACCGTACAAAGGTTTTGGCATAAGATATTTGGGCGAGAAGATAATAAGAAAAGCCGGAAAAGCCGCGGCGGGCTCAGGCAAAAAATAGAGGATTTTAGATGAAAGATTCAAATAAAAGATTTGATTATCGCGTTAAGAGAGTAAGGAGCAAAATTGAGGGAACGCAAGAAAGACCTCGTTTAAGCGTTCACCGTGGACACAAGCACATTTATGCTCAAATTATTGACGACGGCAAGGGAGACACTTTAACTTCGGCTTCAACGTTGTCTCTTGAGCTTAAAGGCAAGTTGAAAGTTACAGATACTGTTGCGGCGGCAAAGTCCGTAGGGGAATTGATAGCTAAAAAAGCGTCTGAAAAAGGCGTTAAGAAAGTTGTGTTTGACCGCAGAGGTTATGAGTTTACGGGAAAGATTAAAGCTCTCGCGGACGCCGCAAGAGAAGGCGGATTGGATTTTTAACGGACCCGTTGGTTCCCGGAGAAAATCCTCAACCGAGCGAAGCGCCAAAGGTGTTTATAAATTTTAAGATAAAATATGCTGAAAATACAGCGTGTAGTTTTAGGAGGACAAGTTGGCTGAGAAAATAGGTAAACAACAAAATAACGATGGCTTGAAAGAAACTGTTGTCGCCGTTAACAGAGTGGCAAAGGTTGTTAAAGGCGGAAAGAGATTTTCGTTCAACGCTTTGGTAGTAGTAGGCGACGGAGTCGGTAAAGTAGGTTGCGGTCTTGGCAAAGCAAATGAAGTTCAAGCCGCAATACAAAAAGGCAGTATGCAAGCCTCAAAACATATGGTTTCAGTGCAGCTCAAAGGCAATACGATTCCGCACGAAATAATCGGTGTTTCAGGATCGGGCAAAGTATTGTTAAAGCCTGCGGCTCCCGGAACTGGAGTTATCGCCGGCGGAGCAGTAAGAGCTGTTCTTGAGGCTGTAGGAATCAGAAATATTCTTACGAAGTCAATGCGTTCTTCTAATCCGTTTAACGTAGTTTATGCGACGATAGAAGCGCTTAAAGCTCTTCGTTCAAAAGAATACGTTGCTAAAATCAGAGAGAAAGAGGCTGTGGAAATATGATAGGTTTGGATAATTTAAAGCCTGCAAAAGGCTCAAAGCATAGAAAGAAAATTGTCGGACGCGGCGTCGGTTCTGGACACGGTCGCACTTCTACGCGCGGATCTAAAGGACAAAAAGCCCGTTCGGGCGACGGATCAAAGAAGATAGGTTTTGAAGGTGGGCAGATGCCTATTTTTAGGAGAATTCCTAAGAGAGGCTTCAATAATCCGTTCCGCAAAGAATACGAAATTGTCAATGTTGAAAGTTTAAATAAGTTTGACGCAGGCGTAGAAGTTACGCCTCAAGTTCTTAAAGAAGCTGGTCTTACAGGAAAGGCAAAGCTTGTAAAGATTTTAGGCGTTGGTGATCTTAAGAAAGCTTTGACGGTTAAAGTAGCTGCTTTCTCAAAGTCTGCTATTGAAAAAATCAATGCTGCAGGCGGTAAAACTGAAATTATTAAATAACGGTTAAAAAGATATGAGGAGCAATTGAAAAATGAGGGATATAAGTGCAAAAAGCTTCGTCTGTCATTTTTCGTTTTTAGCGGTAAAATTGCGTATAATAATAGCGCATTGTCTTCCCGAGAACTTTTTTGCGATTTGGTTCTTTATTGCTGTGGTAGATATAAATATTTGCTAGCGAATGTGAATTGACTGCGAGAATTATGATTAATTTAGACAAATTATTTAGACCGGCGGTACGCTCTAAAAGAGCCGCCGAAACATACGTACGAGGCGATGGAACGTTTGGAAAAAGTTGACAGAGTTTATAACGCGCGCTGTTCAGGAAAATTTGGCTATACCAAATTTGAAGAGATGGAACGCAAAAATCTCGCGTCATACTTAGAAGGCGGACAACATTTTGACGAAAAGCTTTACGACTTGTTTTGTCAAAAGGAAACATAAATGAAACAAATTGAGAGGATATAAATGCACTTATTAATTTCAATCTGTCTTATACTTTTTGTTGAATGGGCTAATTATATTAATTCCCATGCTAGAACTGAAGCGGATATATTGAATACCTTAACCTTACAGAGAACAGCCCTTCATGAACAAATTACGGACGTCGTCAATCAAATGGAGCGCCTTCGCCTCCGTTTTGATGAACTAGCCGTGCAGATAAGAGTCACGGATATCGCATACAATTATTTTGCGCATATCCCGAACGTCCCCTCGATCTGGGCGATATGCTCTAAAAAAAGAGGTTAATTATGGCTAAACACAAAGAACCGAAAAAAACGGAAAAACAAAAATGTCTAAAATAATGGGATAAATTATGCTAAAAAGTTTTGGCGATATCTTTAGGGTGCCTGAATTAAGAAAAAGAGTATTTTTCACATTGCTTATTATTGTTGCATACAGAATAGGCGCTACTGTCCCTATTCCCGGTATCAATAGCGAAGCTGTAAAATCTTTATTTGCGGCGCAGGCTAACGGATTGCTGGGTTTTTTAGACATGTTTTCGGGCGGAGCGCTCAACAGGATGTCGGTTTTCTCTATGGGTATTATGCCGTATATCAACGCGTCCATTATTATGAGCTTGATGCAAGGCGCTCACATAATTCCTTATTTGGACAAATTGGCAAAAGAAGGCGAACAAGGAAGAAAAAAGCTTACGCAGATTACGAGATATGGCGCTCTTATTTTAGGCGCTATTCAGTCTTTTGGTCTTACTATGATGATAACCAAAATCCCTACGCCTTCAGGTATGCCTATAGTATTGGATCCGTCTTGGTCTTGGACATTCTTGACCATTACAACTTTGCTTACGGGTACGGTTTTGATAATGTGGCTTGGCGAACAGGTCACGGAAAGAGGCATTGGCAACGGGATCTCCCTTATAATTTTTGCGGGTATAGTTGAAAGGCTTCCTCATGCTGTTTTGAGTATTGTAAAGCTTGTTCAAATGGAAGAAATTTCAATCTTGTACGTCCTAACTCTTACGGCTATTGTATTTGCTGTTTTGATAGCTGTCGTTTGGATTGAAACTGCTCAGAGAAGAATTCCTATTCATTATGCCAAAAAAATGGTCGGCAAAAAAATGTATGGAGGACAGTCTTCTTTCCTTCCTATAAAAGTTGACCAGTCTGGCGTTATAGCCGTTATTTTCTCTGTATCTATTTTAACAGCGCCTTTGACTATGGCTCAGTTTGCTCCAAATTGGACAATATTTGGTTTCCCTATGGCAAAGAAAATTATGGAATGGTTTAACGGCGTGTCTGTTGTTTATAGTTTGATTTATGCGGGACTTGTTATTTTCTTCTGCTATTTTTATAACTCAATATCTTTTAATCCAAAAGATTTGTCTGAAAACATGAAAAAATCAGGCGGTTTTGTTCCCGGTATCAGACCTGGAGAACCTACGGCTAATTACATACAAAAAGTTCTTGAAAGAGTTACGTTGGGTGGCGCTTTGTTTGTTGCTTGCATTGCAGTTTTGCCCGATTATTTGAGAAGCGTTATGAGCGCTCCATTTTTCTTTGGCGGAACTTCTCTCCTTATTGTCGTCGGCGTATCTCTTGATACAGTCGGACAAATAGAGTCGCATTTGATAATGAGGCATTACGAAGGATTTATGAAGGAAGGACGTATAAAAGGTCGTTGGTTTAACGTGCGTTAGAGAACTTGTAAACCCAAAATCCTACGTTCTTAAAAATTAATGCTGAAGTTTAGTTTTTAAAAAAATTGAGATTTGTTGAAATAATAAAAAATAAAGCGATAAGAGTTAAAAATGAATTATATACTTATGGGACCTCCCGGAGCGGGAAAGGGAACCCAGTCAAAAAAAATTGTAGAAAAGTTTGGCATAGTCCATCTATCAACGGGCGATATGTTTAGAGAAGCCAAAAAATCTGACGAAGTTATAAGCAAACTTCTTGCATCGGGACAGTTGGTTCCTGATGAGATAGTCGTCAACATGGCGAAGAAACGTCTTGAAAAAGACGACGTAAAAAAAGGATTTCTTTTGGACGGTTTTCCAAGAACTGTCAATCAAGCTCAAGAGCTTGACAAAATGCTTAAATCTGAAAACATGAAAATAGACGCGGTATTTTTTATAGACGTTTGTTTTGAAGAGGCGGTTAAGAGAATTTCAGGAAGAAGAGTTTGTTCTTGCGGCGCAAGTTACCACGTAGATTTTATTCCTCCTAAAGTTGAAGGAAAATGCGATGGTTGCAACTGTGAGCTTATCCAAAGAAACGACGACAAAGAGAATGTTGTAAGAGACAGACTTGATGTCTATGAGAAACAGACTAGACCTTTAATAGACTATTACAAAAGTACGGGGTTGCTTGTTAATATAGACGGTTTAAAAAGTGAATCCGAAGTGTTTGAAGATATAAAAAACGCATCATAGAGGCAAAAAAATTGTTTTTTAAAAAGCAGGCGATAGAGTTAAAAACGGCAAAAGAAATTGAGAAAATGAAGGTTGCCGGTAAAGTTGTAGGGGAAATTTTAGAAAAGCTCTATGAAATAATAAAACCGGGAATAACTACGAAAGATATAGACGAATTCTCGGAAAAATATATAAGAAAATTGAAAATGACGCCTGCGTTTTTGGGTGCGACTGGCGCAAGATATCCATTCCCTGCGTCTGCGTGCGTATCAATAAACGATGAAGTTGTGCATGGGATTCCGAATGTTTCCCGCGTGCTAAAATCAGGCGATATAGTTTCTGTAGATATGGGCGTTTTTTACGAAGGCTATTATGGCGATGCGGCAAGAACCTACGCAGTCGGCAGTATCTCCGACGCTACCGCTAATCTTCTTAAAATTACGGAACTCTCTTTACAGAAAGGCATAGAAAAGGCGCTTCCTGTAAACAGGCTTGGCGACATTTCAAACGCTGTGCAAACAGTTGCCGAGAACGCCGGTTTTTCGGTTGTAAGAGACTTTGTCGGACATGGAATAGGTAGAAATCTGCACGAGGAGCCTCAAATTCCAAATTACGGCAAAGCGGGTACGGGAGTTAAGCTTCTTCCCGGAATGGTTCTTGCAATAGAGCCTATGATAAACGAGGGAAGTTACGAAGTTTGCATGTTAGACGATGATTGGACTGTTGTTACAAGAGACGGAAGTTTAAGCGCTCATTTTGAGCATACCGTGGCGATAACGGAAAGCGGATACGAAATTCTAACAAAGGTAGAGAATGGCTAAAGAAGAGAAACTTATTGTTGCAGGCAGGATTTTGGAATCTTTGCCAAACGCTATGTTTAGAGTAGAGCTTATAGAGGGCGGTCATGTAATATTAGCGCATATTTGCGGAAAGATGAGAATGCACTATATAAAGATACTTCCCGGCGATAAAGTTAAAGTTGAGCTTTCTCCTTATGATTTAACAAGAGGCAGAATTACATACAGAGAGAAATAAAAAGCGGTTGTAAAATAACGAGATAGACAAAAGCCGTTGCGCTATCGTCGCGCGTTGTTTTTTTGTTATTTTATGATATAATACGGAATTGTCAAAGATATAGAAAATAATGGAGTATGAAATGAAAGTCAGAGCATCGGTAAAACCTATTTGTAAGAAGTGTAAAGTTATAAAACGCAAAGGCGTAGTAAGGGTTGTATGCTCAGAGCCTAAGCATAAGCAAAGACAAGGATAAGGATAAGTCGTAAAGTAAAAGATAGCGACTGAAAGGTCTGTTATTTTAGTTTTTAATTAGATAAAAAAGAAGCAAACAATCTGGAGGATAGATAAATGGCTCGTGTTGCCGGAGTAGATTTACCAAAGAACAAAAGACTTGATATAGCGTTAAGATATATTTACGGAGTAGGACCTGCCGTATCAAACGAAATTATAACGGAACTTTCATTGGATCCCGCTAAAAGAGTTAAAGATTTAACTGAAGAAGAAGTAAACAAAATAAACAATCTTATAACAAAAAATTTAAAAGTTGAAGGAGATCTCAGAAGAGAAATCCAAGTAAATATTAAAAGACTTATAGAAATCGGGAGTTATAGAGGCTCGCGTCACAGAAAAAATCTTCCCGTAAGAGGACAGAGATCTAAAACCAACGCCCGCACGAGACGCGGTAAGAGAAAGACCGTAGGAGCAGGCAAGGCTGCGTCTCCGGGTAAGAAGGGCTAAGAGTCGGGCTGATGTTTGGTTGTCGCTAATTACCGACAAGAAATGTTTAAGTTAAAGTTATATATTCGTAAAATAAGAACGGAGGAAGTATGGCGGAAGAAAAGAAGACCGTCGGTTCTAAAAAGAAAAAATATACCGGCGGAGTAGCTAGAGCGTATATATTGTCAACATTTAACAATACGATTGTTAATATAACCGATGAAAGAGGAGACACTTTGTCTTGGGCGTCTGCAGGCGGTTCAGGATTTAAAGGAACAAAAAAAGGCACGCCTTTTGCGGCTCAGATGACTGCGGCTGCGGTAGGTAAAAAGGCTATGGCTATTGGCGTTAAAAGCGTTGCTATTTTTGTAAACGGTCCTGGTCCGGGAAGAGAAACGGCTATAAGAGGTTTGCAGAGTTCAGGTCTTGCGATAACAGCTATAAAAGATATTACGCCTGTTCCTCACGATGGGTGCCGTCCTCCAAAACCAAGAAGAGTATAACATTGGAAATGACGTCCGACGCAACGGCTGTTGTCGGATATTTATTTAGATATAGTAAAAACAACATGGGAGGATTTTAATAGATGTCACGTTATTTACGTTCAGTATGTAAGTTGTGTCGTCGTGAAAAAGAAAAGCTTTTCCTTAAAGGGGAAAGATGTTCTTCAAATTGCGCTCTTGACAAAAAAAGAGGCAAAAATGCTCCCGGACAGCACGGAGCAGCGAAGTCAAAAATGTCCGACTATGCAAAACACTTGCGCGAGAAACAGAAAGCAAGAAGAGTTTACGGTTTAACTGAAGAACAGTTCGTCCGCTATTACGAGACGGCTGAAAAAATGAAAGGTTCGTCCGGAGACAACTTGTTTAAGATTCTTGAGCTTAGGCTTGACAATGTGGCGTATCATTTAGGATTGGCTTCTTCTAAGAGAATGGCAAGACAAACGATAAATCACGGAAATATTTTGGTAAACGGCAAAAAAATAGACGTGCCTCGTTATCAAGTGAAAGCGGGCGATATTATAACGGCGACTGAGAAGTACAAGGCAAACGCTGTTATAAAGAAATTGATTGAAGCGACGTCTTCAAACGTTCCCTCTTGGTTGAGTTTTGACAAAAACAAAGTTGAAGGGACGGTAGTAAGCGAACCTTTGGCAGGGGAAGTTTCTCACCCTATAAACAGTCGGCTTATAGTTGAATATTATTCAAAATAAATTAACGGCTGCGAAACTTTGTTAAGTGAGGTTATAAAGAATGAAAGCATTGGATTTAGAAAAATTACGTAAACTTACTTTAGACAAAAAAACCGCTACTGAGTTCTATGGACGTTTAATCGCTGAACCTTTTGAACGCGGTTATGGTCATACGATAGGTAATTCGTTGAGAAGAATTCTTCTTTCAAGCCTTGAAGGATCGGCAATTTCTTCCGTAAAAATTGCGGGAGCTATGCATGAGTTTGCGGTTTTGAAAGGCGTAAAGGAAGACGTGGCTCAGATAGTTTTAAACTTAAAAAAGATAAGATTAAAGTTGAACGGCGACGGTCCTGAGAGATTGTGCCTAAAAGTAAAAAAAGCGGAAAAGGTAACTGCTAAAGATATTGAGCGAAACCTCAATGTTGATATAATGAATCCCGAGCAGGAAATTGCGAATATAGACAATGGAACGACTCTTGAAATAGAAATAGAAGCCACTAAAGGCAAGGGATATGTTCTTGCAGAAGAGGCAAAAGTAGACAAGTACCCCGTTGGCACTATATTCTTGGATTCTCTATATTCTCCTGTAACAAGAGTTAACTACGAGGTGGAAAATACCCGCGTAGAGCAGACTCTTAACTATGACAAGCTTATTATGGAAATATGGACGGACGGATCAGTATCTCCGAAGGATGCTTTAGTGAAATCTGCAAAGATTTTGAGAAATAGACTTATTATTTTCACTGATGAATCTGTTGAGGATGAATCTGTTGTTGCTAAAAGCGCTGTAGAGGCGGATTATGTTGTAAAGCAAGAAGGCATTTTTGCTCAGCCTATAAGCTCTATGAATCTTTCAGTAAGATCTTTAAATAGCTTAAAAAATGCGGGCGTAGAGACAATTGGCGACCTTGTTAAAATAAACGAACATGATTTGATGAACTTTAGCAATTTCGGAAAACGTTCGTTTGAAGAAATTAGCGGTAAGCTTCAAGAGTTGGATTTGTCGCTTGGCATGGGATTTAAAATTGGAAAGGGATTTAAGAACGGAGTTAAGAAATGATAAAAACTTATAATGGGAGCAAACTTGGGGTAACGAGTTCTCACAAAAAAGCCATGCTTCGCAATTTAGCTACCCAGTTGTTTCTCCATGAAAAAATAGAAACTACTTTGCCTAAAGCTAAAGAACTTGTAAGTTATTCTGAGAAACTTTTGACAAAAGCTAAAAAAGCAGATTTAAGCGCTATAAGAGCTGTAAGCGGCGAGATACACAATAAAGATGTTGTTAAGAAAGTTTTTGACGTGTTGGCGCCGAGATATAAAGAGAGAAACGGCGGGTATGCTCAAATCTTGAAAATTGGAACAAGACGCGGCGACAGCGCCGACGTCGCTATAGTAAAATTAGTAATATAACAATCACAAACTTAAAAGCGGAGAACGGACAATGAAGTCAAATAATCGGGGAAATCTGTTTATTTGTATTCTTGTCGCTCTCCGCTTTTTTAATCCGCACGAGGAACTAAATGTTTAATTATATTTTTGGGTTGTTTTCTAACGATATGGGAATTGACCTTGGGACCTCTTCAGTTTTAGTCTATATTAAAGGCAAAAACATTGTTTTAAGAGAGCCGTCTGTAGTCGCTATGGAGCGCGATACAAAAAAAGTGCTTTCTATAGGAATAGAAGCGAAAAAAATGCTTGGCAAAACCCCTGCAAACATTGTTGCAGTAAGACCTTTGAGAAACGGCGTTATAGCGGACTTTGAAGCAACCGAAAAAATGATTAGATATTTTATTAAGAAAGTCCACAATAAAAGAACTCTTTTACACCCAAGAGTAGTTATAGGCGTTCCTTCAGGTATTACAGAAGTAGAAAGAAGAGCCGTAAGAGAGTCTGCCGAGCAGGCGGGCGCCAGAGAAGTCCACCTTATAGACGAGCCGATGGCTGCCGCAATAGGCGCTGGAATACCAATTCAGGACCCGGAAGGCAGCATGATAGTAGATATTGGCGGCGGCACCACAGAAGTAGCTGTTATTTCTCTTGGCGGAATGGTTGTGGCTAAATCTCTTGCAGTTGCGGGCGATAAAATGGACGAAGCCATAGTTCAGTATTTTAGACGCAAACATAATCTTTCCATTGGTGAAAATACGGCCGAATCTGTTAAAATGAAAATTGGCTCTGTATTTCCTTTAGAGCAAGAATTGACGATGGATGTTAAAGGAAGAGACTTGCTTTCAGGTCTGCCAAAAACTGTTTCTATTTCTTCTGAAGAAGTAAGAACGGCGCTTGCGGACCCTGTCAGAAAAATAATAGAAGTTGTAAAGAGCGTTCTTGAAGAAACTCCTGCCGAACTTTCAGCTGACCTTGTTGACAAAGGAATAGTTTTGAGCGGAGGAGGCTCGCTTGTTAAAGGTATTCCTGAACTTATTTCTCAAGAAACAGAGTTGCCTGTAAATCTCGCCGACGATCCCCTTACATGCGTTGCCAGAGGCACAGGCGCGTATTTGGAAGAGTTGGACAACATAAAAAGATCCCAAAAAAGAAACATATAACATTAGGATTTTTTAATGCGCAAAACTCAAAAAACAAGATACGGTAACATAATATTTGCCGTCCTTCTTATGTTTGGCTTTGCGCTTATAATTGGAAGAACTTCCCCATATGTAAGTCTTATAAAAGACCTTGTTTATTATATCGCTTATCCAAATGTGTCGTCGGCAAATAATATATTTCGTTTTACGGGACGTCTCGCTGACAATATTAAGGCTATGGTTTTTTTGTATCAGGATAATATTGCCTACAAACAAGACAATCAAGCGCTTGAAGATAAACTCCGCAATTACGATGTTATTTCAAAAGCGTACGACAACTTATCAAAACTCCTAAATCTTGAAAAAATCAAAAATACAAAATCTGTTTTTGTTAGGATTTCCGCAAGAGAACCTAGCGAATGGTATCAATGGCTTATAATAGATAAAGGCGAAAACGAGGCGTTAAAGGAAGACTTTCCCGTAGTAATATTTAATAAAAGCAAAAATACCCTATGCGTTCTTGGGAAAATAATAGAGGTTTACAAATCGTCTGCAAAAGTAGCTTTGATAACAAACTCAAGCTGCGAACTCCCTGTTGAAATTAAAGACAAGGGAATTAACTGTCTTGCGGAAGGGTTTAATTCCAATCTTATAAAAATAACCTATATACCGTCGGGATCTGATGTTAAGCCCGGAGATGAGATTGTCGTAAGCGAGCTAAGTTCAGTGTTTCCTAAAGGCGCTCTTGTAGGAGTTATAAAAGAAGTTATGGAAGAGACATACGTTGATTTTAAAACTGCTACGGCTGAAGTATATTTTGAGTCCAACGTTGTTTATGACGCCGTTATTCTTGCGCCGCGGGAAGAAGAGTATAAATGAAAAAAATTATTGGTTATTTTCTTCTTTATATAATCTTTTGCATGCTGCAGTTTTTCTTCAGCAAATATCTCAGCGTTTGCGGGGTTTTCCCCAATTTTATACTTATATTGGTTGTCTATCTTGGACTTACAAGAGGCGTTGTATCTACTGAAATAATTGGCTTTTTGTTTGGTCTTACATGGGATGTTTTTTCAACTGATGTTTTTGGCATACGAACCGTAATGTTTACGTTTGTTGGTTACTTAACAGGTATGATGAACAAAAATTTTGACAAAGATAGGCTTCCGGCTCAAATTGTAATAGTTTTGCTGGCAAATCTAACTTATTGGTTTGGGTTTAGCTTTATTTATTGGGTTCTTCCTGCAGGCGAGAACGGGACTTCGTCTTTTATTACCGCTCAAGCTGTATTTAAAATATTATCAACCGCTTTGTTTGCGCCGGTTGTATTTTTTATATTAGATCGGTTAGAACTCTTTGCTAGGGGGGACGCATAAAGTGGTTTGGCAAAAAGAAGATCGGTTTGCTTATGAAAACTTTCTTAAAAAACACAAAATTATTCTTGTGTTTTTTATATGGCTTTTTGTTTGTCTTTCAATAAGGCTTTTTTATCTACAAATTGTGAAAGGAAATAAATATAAAGCTATTTCAGAACAGCAAAGACTGCATAATGCAAACGAATACGCCCCAAGGGGCGTAATTTACTCTTCCGATAATAAGGTTCTTGCTGGCAACGAATTTGCTTATGTCGCTTTATATTATCCTCCTGACGGTAGCAAAAAAATATCGGACGAAACTTTAAAAGAACTAGGGCGAATTTTAGGCGGAGATATAAAACCCAAAGCGGACGACAGCAATAAGTATGGGAGAGTTTTAAAACTTGCCGATAATCTTACCAAAGAAGAGATGTTCAAAGTCCGCGAGCAGAACCTTCGTCTTCATGGCGTTACCGTCGCAAGAGAACCGCGCAGGGTTTATCCTCTAGGGGAAGCCTCAAGCCACGTTACTGGATATACGAGCGAAATAAAAGCCGAAGAAATAGAAGAATTGTCTGAGCAAGGGTATAAACGCGGAGATTCCATAGGCAGAGGCGGCATAGAGCAGGCTTACGATGGATACCTTCAAGGTAAAAGCGGAGGGTGGCAGGTTGAAATAAATGCGAGAGGATACAGAGTAAAAGCGTCCAAATATGTGCCTCCAGAAATTGGATGCGCCGTATACTCCACAATAAATTCAAAGATACAAAAAGCCGCTTACGACGCTTTAAAAAACAGCGTCTCTGATAAAGGCGCGGTTGTGGTTTTAGACGCAAAAACTGGCGCGGTGCTGGCTTTGGTTTCGTGTCCGGGTTTTGATGCAAACAAGATAAGATACAAAGAATTTAGTAAATATTTAAAAGATAAAAATCTTCCTCTTTTCAACAGAGCATTGCAGGCATTGTACCCTCCCGGTTCAATATTTAAAGTAGTTACATTTGCGGCGGCTGTTGAAGTTCTGAACTTAGATCCAGCAGAAAAAGTTTTATGCGCGGGAAAGTTTGAGCTTGGCGATAGACATTATACTTGCTGGTACAAGCCGGGTCACGGACGATTGGATTTAATTCATGCGATGGTTCAGTCGTGTAATATTTATTTTTACCAGCTTGGGCTTAGGCTTGGCGTAAAAAATCTTGAGAATTTTTCAAAAAAATTCTACTTGGGTCGTAAGACCGGTATAGACTTGCCTAACGAAAAAAGAGGGTTTGTTCCAAGTCAGGAATGGAAAAAATCTAATATGAAAATGAAGTGGCTTCAAGGCGATACTGTTATATTTGCCATTGGGCAGGGCGCTCTGTGGGTAACGCCTCTTCAAATGGCGCATATGATGTCTGCCATTGCAAACAAAGGCATATGCAATAAACCTTATGCCGTTGAAAAAGTTGTTGACGTAAACGGAACTGAATTATGCAGACGCAAAGCTGAGAAGGGAGAAAAGATAGAATTATCTGAACGTACTTGGTCTTTGCTCCATACGGCTTTATTGGAAACTGTTGAGTCTGGAACTGGAAAAAGATGTAAATTTAAAGATATTAAAGTGGCGGGAAAAACCGGTACGGCGCAAAATCCGCAAGGGAAAGATCATGCTTGGTTTATTTCTTATGCGCCAGCTGACAATCCTGAAATTGTCCTCGCCGTTATAGTTGAACATGGCGGCGGCGGCGGCGTAAACGCCGTTCCTATAGGTAGAAAAATTTACGAAACATATTTTAATATAGATTCTGAAACTGAAAATAATAAGGAATCGGCAAGATGATAAACCAAGAGAAGAACTTTTTTCAGCGTCTTATTTCAAACGTAGATTGGTATTTAGTTCTAGCGGTAGCTGTTTTGATAGGTATAAGTTTTACGTCCATATATTCTGCGGGCGCAAATTACGAAATGTCCTTCAGATATCTTTCAGTGCAGTCTTTGGCTGCTAGCATAGGGTTTGCGGGGTTTTTGCTTCTTACAAGTTTTAACTATCAATATTATAAACATTTGGATAAATTAATTTACGCTTTATCGCTTGTTCTTTTAATTTCAGTTTTAGTTTTTGGTTCCGTAAAAAGAGGCACAAAAGGTTGGTTTGATTTTGGATTTATATCTTTCCAGCCCGTAGAGATGGCAAAAATTATGTACATTTTAGTTTTAGCTTCTTTTCTTGACTCAAAAGCTAAAGAATCCAAAAGAGTTTCTTTTCTAGTTTCAGTTTTTGCCGTACTTTTGGGGCATTTAGCTCTAATAATGACGCAGCCGGATTTTTCTTCAACGCTCTCTTATTTTCCCGTTACGTTGCTTCTTCTGTTTGCTATAGACGTAGAGACTTTCTATCTGTTGTGCATAATTGTCGGAGCAGGTCTTGCAGTCGGCATTCCTCTTATTAGGACGTTTTTTGATATGCAGTTGAAAAGCGCCCAAAACGAAATATTTTTAACCAATCTAGCGTTGTTTTTGAAAAATGGCAACGTTGTTATTTATATTGTTGTTTTGGTATTGGTTTTAATAATGAGCGGCTGGTGGTTTTTGTGGAAGTTGAGAATTAGAATATCTATAGTTTATCCAGTTGTTTTATGCGGAGCTATAGTTTTGGGTTGTGCGTCTTCAATGTTTGTAGAAAAATCTCTAAAAGATTATCAAAGGATAAGGCTTGCGGTATTTTTAGATCCGCAGGTTGATCCGAGAGGTTCTGGATATAACATCATACAGTCAAAAATTGCTATAGGTTCGGGAAAGTTTGCAGGAAAAGGATTTAAAAAAGGCACGCAAACGCAGCTTGGCTTTTTGCCCGAGCGGCATACGGACTTCATTTTTTCAGTTATAGGTGAAGAAGGCGGTTGGATTGTAGCCCAACTTACGCTTCTTTTTTATTTACTTTTTATTTTGCGCGCGCTTGTTATAGCAAAAGAAGCGCGCGATAGATATGGCTCTCTTGTAGCGACTGGCATTGCTACAATGTTTGCATTTTACGCCGTAATCAACATAGGTATGGTTATGGGCATGATGCCAGTAACGGGAATGCCTTTGCTTCTCTTGTCTTACGGCGGCTCTTCAATTCTTTCATCTCTTTGCGCTATAGGCATATTATGTTCAATACGTATGAGAAGACATACTTATAGTTAGTTAGTATGAAGCCCTCTTGACATGAAAATATGTAATTTGTACTATTATTTTATGAAAACTCTCAGTAAAATTAGAGCGGAGTTTAAAAAGCGCGTTACTATACTTTTTATTCCTCATGGTAAAAAAAGTCCTTTTAAAGTTACCATTTCTCTAATGGCTATGTGCGTTTTTATGTTATCGTGGACTGGCGTAACTGTTTGGTCGGGATACATTGCGGGCAGGCATATTGATTATGCCGCGACAAAAGCCGACAACAAGATAATGAAATTCAGATTTTTCTTTTTAGCAAACCGTCTTGAAAAGATAGAATCTATGTTTGAACAAACTCAGCGACATGATGAAAAAATCCGCAGACTGCTTTCTCTAAATACGAAAAAATCTATAATAGAAGAAGGTCTTGGTCAAAATTTTGGCGAAGGCGGACCCGCGCCTGTCAATACAAACATTTTAATGTCAATTCTTTCAGGAAAGTCTGTTAATTTAAAATATTCGGAGTTGTCTCGGCAAACGGACATTCTCTGTGAAAAGTATAAGTTTATGGAGCGAAGCTATGATGAGATAATAACGCACATAGATAAACAGAAGTCTATGTTTATGGCTATGCCCTGCGGTTGGCCTTGCGATGGACGAATAACTTCGGTTTACGGTTTTAGAATGCACCCTATATATTTGGTAAGGGATTTCCATTCAGGGCTTGATATAGCAAATAAATTGCATACTCCTGTATTTTGTACGGCAAACGGCAGAGTTGTTTATTCAGGTTGGCAGTCAGGTTATGGCAATATTGTAGTAGTAGACCATGGTCATAATTACAGAACGGTTTACGGACACCTCTCGAAGAAATTTGTTAAAACGGGATCTTATGTATCAAGAGGACAGATAATTGCCGAAATGGGAAATACCGGCTCATCAACAGGTTCGCACTTGCATTACGAAGTTTACTTTAAAGGAAGAGCTGTAAACCCGAAGCAGTATTTAACGGATTATTTTTTTGCTAAAACTGAGAGGAACGACAATGCTTAAGAAAAAGGCGAAAAATTTGCTTGACGAAGTAGAGACTCTCATCGGGCGTAATGCGGCTTTTGAAGGTACTATAAAAACGGATAAAGTTATGCGTATAGACGGTAAAGTTTTTGGAAATATTTACGCCGGAGGCATAATAATAGGCGAAACGGCTGAAATAACTGGAGATATAGAAAAGTAATGTTATTTTAGTGGGCGGCGCTATAAAGGGAAATATAAACGCTGCGGAAACCATAGAAGTGCTTCCGTCTGCAAAAATATTCGGAGATATAAAAACAAATGCTCTTGCCATAGCGGAAGGGTCGCAATTCTACGGGAAATCTTCAATGACTATAAAAGAAACAATCAACGGAGCAGAAACGAAATGATGAACTTTTTCAGAAATCGCATGCGGGCAATTTTTATTGTAACGATAGTAACTTTTTTAGGCGGAATATTTTTTGGAGCTGGGGCGTACTTATTTAATAAGTCTTCAGACTTTGCCGCTAAAGTAAACGGAGACAAAATCTCTATGAATTTGTTTTATTCAATTTATACAAGTTCAGTGAGAAGTTTCCAACAAACTGCAAATAAATCTTTAGATGAAAAAGAGTTAAATGAAATTAAAGCGAGAGTTATCCAAACATTAGTTCAAACTGAGCTGTTTTGTCAGGAAGCTGTAAAATATGGGATTGTTGTCGCCGATGAAGAATTGAAAGCAGATTTACAAAACTCTTTGGAATTTAGAGACGTCGATACTTTTAGCGTGCGCAAGTATGCGGCGTTTTTAAACGCCGCGCATATGAGACCTAAAGACTATGAAAATCTTAGGAGAAAACAAATAACTGCAAACAAAGTAAAAATGATAATGGCTTCTTCCGTAAAACTCTGGAATTACGAAGTTGAGTCTAGAGGTAAGCAAAATCATCCTATAAACAAGAACGATTTATTCTTCGCAAAAGTAAATGTAATTTTAACCGAGTGGTGCGTAAGCGCAATAAGAAATTCAAAGATAATAAGCAACGATCTGATTTTTAAGATCGGTTAAAGTAGTTGAGGCGTTTACTTTAAAATCAAAGGAGAGTAAAATGAAAAAAGCGCAGGCGGCTTTGTTGGCATTTGGATTGTTTATCGGCGTAGGAGTATCCTTTGCATCTGATCATTTTGGAGAAATAACTTAAAAGCAGGATTGAATTTAGATGGAGTACTTCATACAATAGCGACGAAAAAAATCTGCTAATTTTAGCCCCACAGTTGCCCTTGCTGGAGAATTTTTGTTGCCTGCGCATGATTTGTTAAAAGTTGGCGCCGGTTTAAGCTATACTCTTCCTAAAAAACTCGCGGATGAAACGACGGATACGTATTATTTTTTACCGATTTACGCTATAGTTCAGATAAATCCTTTCGCAAATTCAAGCGACGGGGGGAGTCTTTGTAAAAGGAAATCTAGGATTTGGCATAGCTCACAGCGATAAGGATAAGGCAAAAAATAAAGGCGGTTTTTATCGCGCTTTAGGTTTAGGGTATGAGTTTTCTAAAGGATGAGAAAGAGAAAGATATAAAGAGGTCTTATAAAAATATTGGAATTAACGTCGGTTACAAATTCAAAATCTAAAAATATAAATTTGTAAGTTTTTTAAAAGAGGCGCAGATTAAATCTGCGCCTCGGGTTTTGTTGTTTGTCGTTTGACGCCTGAGTTTATTGGTTAGGCGCTCTTTTTATTCTTAAGAACTATCATTTTTCAAAATAGAGCCGAGACTGGAAATAATAAAATAACCTATAACAAATGGATGTTAAACTTCTTTAATTCTTTTATAAGTTTGATATACGGAAGCCCCGCCGCAGTGTAGTAATCGCCGTAAATCTTATCTACAAAACTATCGTTGGAATCTTGAACGGCGTAAGACCCGGCTTTATCCATGTGTTTTCCAAAAAGCCGTTTAAGTTCGGCTTCAGACAGTTTTCTCATTTTAACGCAAGCAACGTCGTAAAAAACGGATTCCTTATCTTTGCGTATCAATGTAACGGCGGTATACACTTTATGGATGCTGCCGTTTAATTCTCTAATAATGTTTTCGGATTCTTTCTTGTCTTTGGGCTTTCCTACAATACGTCCATTTAACGCTACGATGGTGTCTGCAGATATAACCAAACTGTTTGGATATTTATCTGCTACAAAAAGCCCCTTTTGATAAGCAAGACTTTTTACTAAGTAGGAAGGTTTTATAAGATTCGTTTTTTCGTCAATGCCGCTTGGAACAACGTCAAAAGAAAGACCCCACTCTTTAAGCAGGGCTATCCTTCTGGGAGAAGCTGAGGCAAGAATAATTTCTTTATGCATAATTTTACTTTAGGAATTGCAGCAGAACTGCTTTTTGAGCATGTAGTCTATTTTCAGCTTGCGTAAATATAGAATTTTCATGTTTTGCCATAACGTCTTCCGTTATTTCTTCGCCTCTTATTGCAGGAAGACAATGCAGTACTATACATTTTGGAGAAGCCTTTTTAAGCAGTTCAGAATTTACTTGATAAGGCGCAAACAACTTCTTCCTTTTCTTTTCTTCGCATTCAAAGCCCATGGAAGTCCAAACGTCCGTGTATATTACGTCGGCATTTTCCGCGGCGTTTATATCGTCTGTAACTTTAATTTCAGCTTTGCTCTTTGGAATATATTCCAAAGACTTGTTTAATAATTCTTTTCTTGACAGATATTCTTTTGGAGCTATTAAAGTTAAGTCCAGTCCTAAAATTGACGCTATTGCAAGAAGAGAGTTTGAGATATTATTTCCATCGCCAATATATACGATTTTAATTTTTTTCAACCCTTCAGGCGTTGTTATTTTATAAAATTCCGTCATAGTCATAACATCTGTCAAAATTTGGCATGGGTGTTCTCGGTCGGTAAGACCGTTTATTACGGGAACAGTCGAATGTTTGGCAAATTCCTCAACGTCAGAATGTTTAAAAGCTCTTATCATTAGACCGTCTAAATAACGAGACAATACTATAGCCGTATCATGTATGGATTCGCCTCGCGAACGCTGCATTTTCTCAATGTTAAGAAAAATAGGCGTTCCGCCAAGTTGAACCATAGCCGCGGCAAAAGAAACCATTGTTCTTGTCGAAGGTTTTTCAAGTATTATGCCCAAAGTTTTGCCTCTGAAAATATCAAGAGGCGTTCTCTTTTTTTTCAGTTCAAATGCTTTAGCGAGCAATGTTTTAATTTCTTTTGCAGATAGGTCATAAATTGATAATAGATCTCTTTTCGCCATGATAAAACTCCATTCCTTATAAGACTAAGACATAGATTTTATCAAAAATATATGCTACAAGCAATTTCAACTTTTGGTTCTTGAATTTATCGCATTTTAGAAGGGGTATAAGAATAATGGAACTTATAAAGAATGCCGCTATAGCGTTAAAAGATTCAAAATATGCAGTTGCTTTTACTGGGGCTGGTATTTCCGTTGAAAGCGGAATATCTCCTTTTAGGGGCGAAAACGGAATTTGGAATAAATACGAAGAGAAACTTTTTGAAATAAACTATTTTTCTTCGCATACTAAAGAAGCTTGGAAAATGCTTTGCGACGGTTTTTACGAAGCGACTCTTAAAGCAAACCCCAATGCCGCCCATATTGCTCTTGCAAAACTTGAACAAAAAGGAATAATTAAAGCGGTAATAACGCAAAATATTGACAATCTTCATGCAAAAGCTGGTAGTAAAAACGTATATGAACTGCATGGAAATGCGAGCAAGTTAACTTGCATTAACGACGCAAGTAAATATTTAGTTCAAGATTTTGATTTAAAAACCGCGCCTTGCTGTGAAAAATGCGGCGCAATGTTAAAACCTGATTTTGTCTTTTTCGGGGAAACGCTTCCTGAAAAAGACATGCGCAAGTCTATTGAGGCAAGCAGGGAATGCGACGTTATGCTTGTTATAGGTTCTACAGGTATTGTATATCCTGCGGCGTCTTTACCTTTTGAGGCGAAAAGAAACGGAGCGGTAATTATTGAAATAAATCCAACGCCGTCATCTTTTACAAATGAAATCGCGGATATATTTATTCCAATGAAATCCGCAAAAGCCATGTCTCAAGTATTGGTCTTGCTGTAGAAGTCGGCGATTTCTAAAACATGTAATTCATATATGTTTTATTAAATTTCTTGACATATATATAATAAACTGGTAGAATACGAGTGGAGTATTTTAGTTTCTAAGAGGAAGCAATGGCGGCGCCGTTTATAGAGATAAAAAATGTCTCTAAGAAATTTAAAAATCAAGATAAAGAATTTGAAGTTCTCAAGGGTATAAATTTAGAGATACAGAAAGGCGATATTTTTGGAATTATTGGATTTAGCGGTGCTGGCAAATCTACTCTTATTCGCTGTATAAATCGTCTTGAAACGGTTTCTTTTGGCGCAATCCGCATAGGCAATCGCGAAATAGACAAACTTTCCAAAAAAGAGATGAATCTCTACAGACAAAAAATCGGCGTAATATTCCAACACTTTAATCTTTTTGACTCCAGAACTGTTTACGGCAATGTCGCTTTCCCTTTGGAAGTAGCCGGTAAAAGCAAGCGGGAAATAGAAAAAAGAGTAACTGAGATTTTAGCGCTTGTAAATATATATGATAAAAAAGATTTTTATCCGGGACAGCTTTCAGGCGGGCAAAAACAACGCGTTGGTATAGCGAGAGCTTTAGCTAATAATCCCGACATTTTATTAAGCGATGAGGCTACTTCTGCTTTAGATCCCGTAACTTCTCTTTCCGTGTTAGACATTCTAAAAGACATAAATAAAAATCTCAGGCTTACTATTATTCTAATTACTCATTCTTTAGATGTTATAAAGTATACTTGTAATAATATGGCTGTTCTTGAAGACGGCTTGATAGCAGAAAAGGGAAGCGTGAGAGAGATTTTTGCAAACCCTTCAAGCGAAACTACCAAAGTTTTTATAAAGAATAACTCCGATTTGGCAAAGTTTGACTATGCGGGCGGAGGCGACGGAATATGAGCGAATTTTTAGCGCGAGTTTTTAGTGCTGAAGTATGGGGATATGTTTTGCCGGCGACATGGCAGACCATTTATATGACGGCTATATCAACTACTATTACAATATCTTTTGGTTTATTTTTTGGAATTTTGCTTTATATTACAGACAAAGACGGACTTCGCCCTATGCCTATTTTTAATAAAGTTTTCGGAGCAAGTATAAATTCAGTTTTATCTTTGCCTTCCATGATTGTTGTTATTCTTTTTTTGCCGTTGTCAAGAGTGATAGTAGGCGCGTCTTATGGTCCAAAAGCCTTTATTGTATCTTTATCTATTGTTTGTATACCTATATTTTCAAGACTGGTTGAGAACAGTATTCTTGAAGTAGCTAAAGGCAAAGTGGAAGCTGCTAAGGCTATGGGCGCGTCAAACTTGGATATTATTTTCAAAGTCATACTGCCTGAATCTTTGCCCGCTTTAATAAGGAATTTTGTAGTTCTTACAATAACGCTTATATCAATAACCGCAATCGCTGGTTCTTTTGGAGCCGGCGGGCTTGGCGAGCTTGCCGTGCGTTTTGGTTACAATAGATACCGTTCGGATATTCTTGCGGCTGTTATTATAGTTCTTTTGGTTGGCGTTGAATGGCTACAGCTTTTTGGCGCTTTTATCTCAAAGAAAATACTTAAAAAGAGACGTCTCATATAAAGTCTTGGGTTCTGCAGGAGAGAAAAATGAAAGCAAAAAAGTTTTTTGTATTAGTATGCGCGGTATTATTTACGTCATGCGTTGTTGTTTTTGCAGTTGATTCAAAGAAAGTTGTTTTAAAAATTGCGGCCGACGCCGTTCCTCACACAGATATTATTGAATTCATTAAACCTGATTTAGAAAAACAGGGAATTACAATAAAGCTCTACGTCGTTGTTGACGCAACCCTTGTAAACGCGCAAACTTCAGATGGAGAGTTAGACGCCAATTATTTTCAGCACGTTATATATATGGATGCTCAGGCAAAAAACAAAAATTTAAGCTTAGCCAACGCTGGAAATATTCATGTCGAGCCTATGTCTATATGCTCTGACAAATATAAATCAATTTCGGATTTCCCTGCAAATGCTAAAATAGCTATTTGTAACGACAGCGCCAACGAATACAGAGGTCTTAAGCTTCTTGAAAAAGCAGGATTTATACAATTAAAAAAGTCTATAACTCCTGCTATTGCAAGCATACGTGATATTGAGAAATACATAAAACCTATTAAAATTGTTGAACTTGATCCGTCTTTAGTTACAAGAGTAAGAGATCAGTTTGACGCTTATATAGCGTGGTCTAACAAAGTTTTGGAAGCAGGTATTGACGTAAATAAAGCAAGAATCTTCAGTGAAGATGCAGATTCTCCATATGCCAACATAGTTGCCGTAAGCCCCAAGAGGCTCAATGACCCGGCTATTAAAGCTTTGGTTAACGCTCTAAAATCCGATAAAGTGAAAAAATTCATTGCAGGAAAATACAAAGGCGCAGTTATGCCTGCAAAGTAAATATTTAGCTTTTATTTAAAACGACAGCCTATCTTTAAATGTTAGACAGTCGTTTTTATTTTGTATACTTGTAATCATTTATTTCTGTAAAGTATTTGAAATAGATATGGAGATATACTATAGCCTATAATACATATATGTTTATATGTATTAAATTACAAGGAGATGTCAGTATGCAGAAGTTTTTAAGCAGTCTGCCGGCAAGACTTATTTTTAGTATGGTAATAGGAATTGCCGTAGGCTGTATTGCGAACGTTTACTTAATGCAAGTTGTTGTTACCATTCAAAGTATTTTGGGATCTTTTATATTTTTCTGCGCGCCGTTAATTATTATAGGCTTTATTGCGCCTTCAGTCGCAAGATTAGGGCAAAATGTTTCAAATGTTTTGGCATTTGCATTTGTTTTAGCGTATGTTTCAAGTATAGGCGCTGCGTTTATGTCTTGCTTTAGCGGATTTGAAATTATACCTCGTTTGAATATAAGCTCTAGCGTCGTTCAATCAAAGGTATTGCCTAAGGCTATATTCGAGTTAGGGCTTCATCCTATTATGAGCGTGATGAGCGCTTTAGTGATTTCTGTTTTGACGGGCATTGCCGTATGCTGGAATAAATCTACGACAACCGTTAGTTTACTTGAAGAATTTCATAAAATTATTCTTTCAATAGTAACAAAAATTGTTACGCCTATTTTACCATTTTTTGTAGCTTTTACATTTTGTTCTTTGGCATATGAGGGAGTTATTACAAAACAGTTGCCCGTTTTTGCAATAGTTGTCTTGATTGTAATCATAGGGCATTATATTTGGCTTACAGTTCTTTATACAATTGCCGCTATATACTCAAAAAAGAGTCCATTTCGTGTTTTAAAGTATTATGCGCCCACATATCTTACGGCTGTAGGCACAATGAGTTCTGCCGCAACCCTTCCTGTAGCTTTAGAAAGCGCAAGAAAATCCGACGTTTTGCGTAAAGATATGGTGGATTTTGGAATACCTCTTTTTGCAAATATTCATGTTTGCGGTTCTGTGCTTACCGAGGTTTTCTTTGTGATGGTTGTTTCTCAGGTATATTACGGAGCATTGCCTTCTGTTGAGACAATGGTTTTGTTTTGTTTACTACTTGGAGCGTTTGCCGTTGGGGCCCCAGGCGTTCCAGGCGGTACGGTAATAGGGTCGCTTGGTCTTATTATAAGCGCGTTAGGTTTTGATAATAGCGCGATAGCTCTTGTGCTTTCAATATTTGCTTTGCAAGACAGTTTTGGCACAGCCTGCAATGTTACTGGCGATGGGGCGTTAACGCTTATTCTTACAAAATTTGTTGAAAGTCATAAAAACGACGCGGCAAGCATTAAAGCGGAGACTTTCAACTAAAAAAATACTAGAATCGGACTTGAGTCGGGTTGTTAAACAGATACAGGAGACGGAAACTTGTTACGGGGGTTATAAAGTGAAAAGAAAAGTAATGGCATTATTAGCGGCAAGCTCGTTGTTGGTTTCAAATGCCGTGTTTGCGGCAGACAGCGTTTCTCAAGGCTTAGGAATTAAGACAGACGTTGGCGGAACTGTCATCATGCAGGGAACTCCTGAGGCAAATGATGGTAAAAATAAAGGGCTATCTGCGGCGTCATATTTGTTTGACATAAAACTTACTAAAGAGTTTGAAGAAAACGGAAAAGTTGTCGCGTGTTTTAAAGGTGGAAGAGGCGCTGGTCTTGAAGTAGACGAAAACGGTAATAATGGCGTTAACACATACGGACAGGTAAACGCAAATGCCGATGAATCTTTAGATTCTGCCGCAAATACTTTTGCAAAAGTCGTAGAGTTGTATTATGAGCAGACTATTTTAAATGATAAACTTACAGTGGATTTTGGTAAGTTGAATTTCTGGAAGTTCTTTGCGGATAACAATTTTGCCGGCGATGATAATTCTCAGTTCTTAACAGGATCTTTTGCAGGGGACAAGACTATAGATTCAGTTCCTCAGCGTCCGGCATTGAGATTAAACTATGTCCTTTTTGAAAAACTTGATATTTCATATGCGTACTTTGCAACAGATTTGAATCACTTTGATGCAAGCGGGATAAATATTGCTCAGTTTAATTTTAAACCTTCTACAAACGGCGACTATAGATTGTATGTATGGGGAAATAACGGCGTTCATTATAAGTATAACGACGCCTCAAAGTCGGGGTCTTATGGTTTTGGTATAAGCGTAGATCAAGCGGTAAAAGGCGGCTTTGGAGTATTTGCAAGATGCGGATATAAGGAACATTCTTTCGGTAATCATGCGACGGATACAGATGGTAAAGAGCTTAATAATTTTGCTTTGCCTCTTTCTATGACGTGGAGCGTAGGATCTCAATTTAAGGGATCTAAGTGGTCAAGGGACAATGACGTTTTGGGTATTGCAATTGGTCAAATATATGGTTCTTCAGATGCAAAAGTCGTTATTGCTAAATATAATAACGGAAAGTATAAAGATGGAGCGGAAACGCAGTTTGAAGTATATTATAAGTTTACGCTCAACAACTATATTGCTCTTACTCCGGCTTTCCAATATTTTGCAAATCCAAGAGGCGGCAATGTTTTGAACGGTATTTCAAACGCAAACAAGAATGTTTTTGTATATGGCGTAAGAACGGCGTTTAGCTTCTAGTTTTAAATTTTTTTTGATTTTCATTTTCAAGCCTGTCTCGCATCTCATGCGAGACAGGCTTGTTGATCTTTGCGCAAACTTTAACAAACAAAACAAATCCCCTTAATCTTTATAGATTTGGCGATTTGTCAAAACGTACGGAAAATTGATTTATTTGCTTTCTGCTGGAGCTTCAGAAGCAGGTCTTGCCGTCGTCGTATCTGTTGTAACTTCAACTACTTCTTCTTCAACTACTTCAGCTACCGGAGCTTCTTCTGCTTTTTTGCTTCCGCAGGCTGCCAATGCAAAAGCGCATACTGCAAACATTGCCGCAAACAATACAAATTTCTTCATCTTTACGTCTCCTTTAATATTTAACTACCGCGCGACATTTTATATCTTTTGTTTTTCTTTTGCAAGTTTTGCTCATTTACGCTAGACTTCCGTCGCGACGATGATTTAATAACTTCTGGAAAAGTTTTGCGCCTTGAACTCGCGTTTATGGGGTCATCCCATGTTGATCTTCATCCTCGTCGCTATAGCGGCTTTTATATAGGCGGCAGCGCGCAATCAAACGCTATAGGCGATAGCGTTGAATGAAAATTTCAATGTCCCTATGCGGTTGTCAGGTATAAGGCGTATCAATTTTTATCTCTTGTTGCGCTCTACCCCTATATGCGCTCAATTCCGACGCGCTCTTTGCCTTCTTTGCCGATTATTTTAATTCGCGTTTTTTATCGTCAATTTTTTCTTTGCGTATATATCTTTTCATAACGATAATTTTACAAATTTACGCCTTTTGACGGCCGCTTTTCTTTAAAAATTCAAAAAACGGTCAAGTCAGGCGTTAAATGAAAAAGAAGAAAGGGATATATGTTCGCAAATTTTTCGCATGTTGCTAAATTAGTTCGTTTTTCAAATGCGCGCTATACCCTAAAGTAGTGCATAAAAAGTCAGGATATGTTTTGCAAAAAGTTTTCATTTATATGAGAAGTAAGTAAGTTTAGTAAGTATACTTTTAGTATAATTAGTATAATAAGATTGGAAAGGAAATGGGATAGAGAAAAAGTAAAGGAGATTGAGATGTTGAAAAAATTAATGAGTTTGGTTGTAGTTTTTAGCATATTGGTTTCAGTAAGCGGTAGAGCAATGGCGCAGGAGCAGTCTCTTAGTGAAGAAGATGAGACAAAGATTATTGAAGAAGCAAGATTAATATTGCAAGGAGAGAAAAATAGGTCGGAACTTAGCGAAGATGAGATAAAGGTTGTTGAAGAAGCAAAGTTAATATTGCAAAGAAAGGGCGTCGCGTTTGAGTTTAGCGAAGTAGAATCAGCGACGGAAAATGACGCTTCTTCTTTTGCTGAGGGGGATGGGGATTGTAAGAAGTCTGAGACGACTTGGCAGAAAGCTAAAAGAGAAGTGTCTGAGATAAAACAGTGGATATTAGAAAACAAATGGGAATGCATTATTGGAATTGCGTGCGTTGGCGTCGTCACATACGCCAGCATGAATTATCAGCCACACCCAATGGATACTTTGAATCTACCGGGATTAGAAGAGCAAGAGATAGAAGAAGCGAGAAGAGGAGGAAGAGGAGTGCTAATAGATTTAGGTCCAAATTACAATCATCCTAGAGAAGTAGTAATCCGCCGACCGCCCGTTATACCCGCATGATTGAACTAGCCGACTTCATGAAGGGTTTGTGTTCACAATCGTCCTAGAAAAGTAATCTTCCGCTCATCCTCCGGCAAAATCATCCCTATCGCCAGGGATGTAATATGAATAAACTAGTAAGTATGTTTTTAGCGTTAGCGTTTTGTTGGTTTCACCCATGAAACCAGCTTTTGCTGAGAAAGGGGAGACTTACAAGAAGCCTGAGACTACTTGGCGAAGAGTTAAAGAAAAACGTCTGAGACAAAACAGTGGATATTAGAAAACAGAGGCATTTTTATTGCGCTCTATTTTGAAAAGATTCTTGTTTTCTGCAAAAACTTCCGCATTGCATAAAAATGAATAAATCAAACCCAAACATAAGGCGACAATAACTTTTTGCGTTTTAACTCGGCTTTTTAGCTTATAAATTTGCGTAATTATACAAAATTATTCCTATATTTTCTCGTCAAAATTGACATTTATTTTTTCTATGTATAAATACATAAGCGGTTAATATAAGGAGTTTTCGTATGAGAGTGTCTGCTAAAGCTAAATACGGTTTTGCAGCCATGGGTATGTTTGGCGCAAAATATAATACCGGAGAATATGTTACAGTTTTAAGTTTGGCTGAAAGACTAAAAATTTCAAAGATATACTTGGAGCAAGTTTTTGCTCTTCTTAAGCGCGCTGATCTTGTGGTATCTATAAAAGGTTCTCGCGGATGCTATCGGCTTTCTAAAGCTCCTAAGGTTATAACTGCTTTTGACATTTTATCGGCAATAGAAGTTTCTTTATTTGAAAAAGCCGCCGAGTTTTTGCTTGAAAGCGAGCATGCTTTAGAAAAAACAATTCAGGGATCCGTATTAGAAAAATTGGACGCTTTAATTAAAACAACGCTTTCGGCAATAACTCTTGAAAGCCTTGTTCTAGACGCTCAAAAGCGTTTGTCCGACGGCTACATGTTTTATCTATAATTGGATTTGCCGAAATTTTGGATTTTGACGATAATTTTGTACAATCTTATCAACGCGTTACATTATATAAATATTCCCTTTAGAGCAATTCTGTAAAGGGAATTTTTGGATTTGTTGATGAAAAATTTTTCAGCAGTTATACTTGCCGCTGGCGCGGGAACCAGAATGAAGTCCTCTTTACCTAAAGTGATGCACACGCTTTCGGGTAAACCGTTAATAAAGTGGGTTATAGACTCTGTTTCCTCTTTAAAACCTGATAATATTGTCGTGTTGTTGGGGCATGGAGCGAAAAAAGTTGAACAATATTTGTCAGATATAAACGTAAAGAATTTAAAGATTATCTATCAAAAAGAGCGGCTTGGTTCCGCGCATGCGGTTATGCAGGCGGCGAAATTTTTAGAAAATTACAGCGGAAATATTTTGGTTTTAAGCGGCGATGTTCCTTTGATTAAAAAGGCTACATTGGCTTCCTTAATAAAAAAGAATCAAAAAGCCAATTCTTCAGTCGCTGTTTTAGCGGCGAAAGTTGCAAATCCGTTTGGCTATGGCAGAATAGTAAAAAAAGACGGTTTTTTAGAAAGGATAGTTGAAGAAAAAGATGCGAGTATTGCTGAAAAACAGATAAATCTGATAAATTCCGGCATATATTGTTTTGATAAAAATTTATGGAAAGCTCTTTCAAAAGTTAAGCCTAATAATGCGAAAAAAGAATATTATGTAACCGATACGGTCGCAATACTTAAAAGCATGGACAAAAATGCGTCTCTAACTGTTACAAAAGACGAAAATGAAGTAAAGGGCATAAATAATAGATTAGAACTTTCTCGAGCGGAGTCTTTATTAAAAGACAGGAAAATAAAAGAACTTTTTGAAAGCGGCGTGAGCGTCATAGACGCAAACAACGCGTATATTTCCTACGACGCAAAAATAGGGCGGGATACCGTTATATACCCCGGCGTTTTTATTGACAAAGGCGTTGTTATAGGCAAAAATTGCGTTTTGAAAGGTTCAAGCTATATAATAGATTCTAAGATAAACAATGGAAGCGTAATTTCTTATTCGTATATAAATGGAGCTGCTATTGGAAAGAATGTTAAAATTGGACCCTTCTCGCATATAAGACCGGAATCAGTTTTAAGAGATAATGTAAAAGTAGGAAATTTTTCGGAAACGAAAAAAGCCGTAATAGCAAAGAATTCTAAAGTCAATCATCTTTCCTACATAGGCGATGCTGAAATAGGCGAAGATGTAAATATAGGCGCCGGGACAATTACCTGTAATTATGACGGAGTAAATAAACATAAAACAGTCATAGGGGCTAAGTCTTTTGTAGGCTCTAATGTTAATTTTGTCGCTCCTGTTAAAGTCGGCGAGAATGTTGTAATAGCGGCGGGGTCGACTGTAACTCGCGATGTACCGGCTGGGAAACTTGCAATAGCAAGGGCAAGGCAAGAGTTAAAGTGTAGAATAATAAAATAACGCGGACTATTTTAAAATAAATACGTCGTTTGTTTAAGGAAAGGCGCAAGGGGTATTATGAAACTTAAGATTATTTCGGGTAACGCTAATATAGAGCTTGCAAAACAGATTACTCAAAAGCTCGGCGTTGAATTGAGCGAAACAAAAGTCGGGTGTTTTAGCGACGGAGAAATCCAAGTAAAAATAATTGACAACGTCAGAGGAGCGGACTGTTTTGTAATTCAGCCTACATGCCCTTGCGTCAATGAAAATTTAATGGAGCTTTTAATTATAGCAGACGCTTTGAAAAGAGCTTCTGCCAGAAGAATAACTGCTGTTGTTCCTTATTATGGTTATGCCAGACAAGACAGAAAAACTGAGCCGAGGGTGCCGATTACGGCAAGACTTATTGCGGATCTTCTTGCAACAGCTGGCGTTACAAGACTTTTAACTATGGACTTGCACGCCGGACAGATTCAAGGGTTTTTTGATATCCCTGTTGATCACCTTTACGCTAAGCCTATTTTGTCAAAATATTTTCAGGATAAAAATTTAAAAGATGTGGCCGTAGTTTCTCCCGACGCCGGCGGCGTAGAGAGAGCAAGGTCTTTTGCAAAGCTTATCCATGCGGATTTGGTAATTGTTGATAAAAGAAGACCTCGTCCTAACGAGGCTTCTATAATGAATGTTATAGGAGAAGTGAAAGATAAAACTTGTATAATACTGGACGATTTGGTTGATACCGCAGGCACTTTGACAAAAGTTGCCGACGTCATAAAAGAGAAAGGCGCCGCAAGAGTTCTTGCCGCGGTTTCGCATGGCGTTCTTTCTGGAGAAGCAAAGCGGAGAGTGCAAAATTCAGCTTTGGAAGAGCTTGTAATAACGGACACTATTCCGTTGTCAAAAGAAGGACCTAACGAAAAGATTGTTGTGTTGAGCGTTGCGTCAATATTGGCGGAAGCCATAAAGAGAATTTCAAACGACGAGTCGATAAGCGCTTTGTTTTTATAAAAATAAACTGCTGTTGTAATAATAATGGAGGATTTTAATGAATGAAGTAATTTTAGATGTTGAATTAAGAACTATCGGTTCTAATGGAAGTCTTTCTTCTTTGAAAAAAGAAGGAAAAATTCCGGCTGTATTTTACGGAAAAAACGTTAAACCTGAATCTATATCCGTTAATGCTAAAGCTTTTGCTTCAGTAATAGAAGCAAACGGAACCAATGTAATTATAGATTTAAACTTTAAAGACGGGAAAAAACCCGCTATTGTAAAAGAAATTCAGAGAGACGTTTTGACTCAAGCTCGTATTCACATAGATTTCCGCGCAATTTCTCTCGGAGACAAAGTTGAAGTTTTGGTGCCTATACACATTGACGGCGTTGCAGACGGCGTTAAGAATTTTGGCGGAACAATGGAATTCATTGTTAGAGAAGTTAAGGTTAAAGCGTTGCCTAAGAGCATTCCTCAGAAGATCAGCGTAGACGTAAGCGCGCTTGGTATCGGACAGGGTATAACTGTTGTCAACTTGCCTAAACTTGAAGGCGTCGACTATATACAGGACCCTTCAACATTGATTATCAATGTTATAGCTGCAAGAGTCGAGGAAGAAAAGTCTGCAGATGCGGCGGTGGTAACAGATCCTGTTCAGCCTGAAATTATAAGCAAGGGCAAGAAAGACAAAGAAGGAGAAGAAGGAGCGGCGGCGGTGGCTCCGGCGGCAAAGAAGTAATAAAATAGATTATGGAGTCGCCGGTGTCTAAACAGATTAAGCTTTTTGTCGGGCTTGGCAATCCGGGTCGTAAATATGAAAATACCCGCCATAATCTTGGTTTTATAGCTCTGGATTCAATAGCTTTGGCTAAAGGTCTTGAGTTTAGAATTTGGAACAGTGCGGCGGATATTTCTTTTTATGAGGCTACTAGAGGTAAAGTATGGCTTTTAAAACCTACTGCTTTTATGAATCTTTCCGGAGACGCCGTATCGTCTTTTTCAAAATATTATAAAATCAGCGCGGAAGAGATAGTTATCTGTTACGACGATTTTTCCATATCTCTTGGCAAATATAGAATTAGGATGTCCGGCTCTGCCGGCGGACATAATGGTATAAAATCCGTCATAGAACGCCTTCATACGGATAAATTTCCGAGAATAAAGTTTGGCATAGGACCATTCCCCAAATTTATGGACACGGCTGATTTTGTTTTGTCAAAATTCTCAAAAGAAGATGAAAATGAAATAAATTTAGTAAAAAATCTTGCGGTTGAAATTTTTGACGAAATAAATGCGTCTGATGTTGAAAAAGCAGCTTCTAAACTGGCGAACAAAAATAAAACTCTCAAATAAATTTATAAGTTAAGGCGGTTTAGTTTAACAGATAAAATTTCTGAGACGGCGTTAGAAAATCTCAAAATTTTAAAAGGAGCCGAATGTATAAAAACAGAAACAATAGAAAAGAATTACCGCTTGAAAATATTATATGCGGTCGCAATTCTGTTTTAGAACTCCTTAAAGCAGGTAAACGCGCCGTAAACAAATTGATGGTTTCGCAGACTGCGAGAGGCTCGGCAATTTCAGAGATTATAAATCTTGCAAAGCATAAGGGGATAGCCGTCCATTCTGTCCCGCCTGAGAAATTAGACAGGTTTTCAGAGCGGTCGCAAGGCGTTGCCGTAGAAGTTTCGCCGACAGAGTACGTAGAGCTTGAAGATTTAATAAAACAATCAAAACAATCTCCGAAACCGTTGCTTGTAATATTAGACGGCGTAGAAGATCCGCGTAATTTAGGCGCAATAATAAGGAATTGCGTAGCTTTTGGAGCTGACGGCGCGATAATACCTAAGTGGAGAGCCGTCGGCGTAAATGAAACCGTTTCAAGAGCTTCTTCCGGAGCCGTAGAGCATATATCAATATCAAAAGTTGCAAACATAAATCAGGCTATAGATTTATTAAAAGAAAATAACTTTTGGATAGCCGGCGCGGAAAACGGCGGACAAAGTTTGGAAGATGCGGATTTGCCTTTCCCTTTAGCCGTAATCATAGGAAGCGAAGGGTTTGGTCTCCATAATCTAACTAAAAAACATTGCGATTTTTTAATCTCAATTCCGCAAAAAAACGCCATATCTTCCCTCAACGCCTCATGCGCCTCTGCCGTAATCCTATATGAGTTTTCCAAAAAGCGCCGATAGTAAGCGATCTGCATGCCATACAGTGCCGTTGCAAAGGTTAAGTCCTGAGTATATACAAAAAGGTTCCCATTTTTATATCTAACCGATAAACTTAAGTATTAAAAATAATATGTCTCAACAACTACTTCAAGCCCCTGTCAAAGTTGAATTCAATCGCCCTTCAATTTTTAACGAAGTTATCCCGGAAGCTTTTAACTCTTTTACGCGGTTTGACAAATCCAACGCAGCCTCCCCTATAAAGCTAGACGTTAAATAAAATACCCGGCGCACCAAAACGCAATGCTCCATGTCCAAAAATTTCAAGCTCTATATCGGTTTTACTTGATATTGCTTTTGTCTCTTGCAGGCGATAACGACTCAATTTTATCCGCGCGATCCATTATGCAAAATTGTCTTATTAAATTTGACTTAAATGGCGGTATTTTATAAAATAAAACTTCGTAAATCTATTGTTGTATCGGCGTTTTTGTTTGTATTTATTGTTTGATTGCGAGAATTTTTCCCTTCTGATTTCTGCCCCAACCAAGCAAACGTTAAGATTAGGCGTGAAATATGTCATAATAAGCGTCGCGTATAATTGTATAAATATCCAATTTATCAGAGTGTGTTCTTAGTTGATTTTAAGTTTTTATTCTTGGTAAATGGTAGAAATAAAGGAGCAGCGGGTGAACAAAATAGGCATAGTTTGTACAGTGGGACCAGCGATACGTTCCCTTGAAATTTTAAAGAATTTAACCGATAGCGGTATGGCTATAGTAAGGCTTAATTTTTCGCACGGAACTTTTGCGGAGTATGAAAAAGACATCGCTTTGGTAAGAACTTTAAACGAGCGGTATAAGAAAGATATAAAAATTCTCGCCGATTTGGAAGGACACAGAATAAGAGTTGGTAAAATTGAAGGCGGCAAGGTAGAATTAAAGAAAGGTCAACGGCTTATTCTTACTAATAAAGATATAGTAGGAAACAGTAAAGAAATTTCAATAGACTATCTAAATCCTCTTACGGATATTACAAATGGTCTTACAATTTTTATAGACGATGGCAACCTTGTGTTAAAAGTTTTATCTTCAAAAGAAGACGAGATTGTTACAGAAGTTCGGACGGAGTATGTTTTAAAGACGCATAAAGGCGTAAATATTCCCGATGCAAAATTAAGATTTAAACCTTTAGAAGATAAAGACCGTAAAAGTTTGCTTTTTGCTTTGGGTCAAAACGTTGATTATGTGGCGAATTCTTTCGTTAGAGATGCTGCCGATATGCAGCCTATAATAGACATAGTAAAAGAGCGGAAAGCCAAATGTGAACTCGTAGCTAAAATTGAAGATATGTCTGGAATCAATAATATTGACGAAATTCTTGATGTTGTTGAAGGAATAATGGTCGCCAGAGGCGACATGGGCGTATCTTTGCCTGTTTACTCAGTGCCTGTAATGCAAAAATACATAATAAAAAAATGCAAGGCGCGCAATAAGTTTGTAATCACGGCTACGCAAATGTTGGAAAGTATGATTAAAAATCCTGTTCCTACAAGAGCAGAGGTCAGCGATGTGGCTAATGCAGTTTTGGACGGAACCGACTATACAATGCTTTCAGCTGAAACATCGGTAGGGCGTTATCCTGAGAAAGCTGTTGCTATGATGGACAACGTTATAAAGTACACGTTGGAAAATAAATCAAAGATAGCCTAGAATTAATTTTTTTGCTAGTTTTTCGGCGGGATCCTTTCTTTATAGTCGTATTGGGAGAAAAAGTGGAAATTGTTTATTCGTTGATAGCCGCAAGCGCGGCAATGCTAGGAGCTTTAATAGTTATAACATTTCATAAATGGTCTGAAAGAAATTCTTTTCTTATAATAAATTTTGCGGCGGGCGTTATGCTTACGCTTGCTTTTGCTCATTTAATTCCTGAAGGCTTGGAGTTAAATTCCAATACAATGTTTTATGCTTTGACTGGTTTTTTGTTTATGTTTTTTTTGCAGTTTATTATTCTATTCCACCCATGTCGCGATCACGAGTGCCGCGCGCACACGCATGTAGCTTCTGTTGTAGGTTTATCTCTGCATTCAATTCTTGACGGACTTATGATAACTGTTGGTTTTGAGGCTAATGCAGAATTAGGAATTCTTACGACGCTTGCTATTTTGCTTCACAAGCTTCCTGATGGAATAACTATTTCGGGAGTTCTACTTCATAAAGGCGTTTCCAAAAAGAAAATTTTTCTTTTTTCTCTTCTTACCGCGTTATTTACTCCTCTTGGCGCAATACTAGGGTTATGTTTGTTTAAAGGAATGTCTTTGCATACGCTAGGGGCGTTTTTAGGAGTAACGGCGGGATCTTTTATTTTTCTTTCAGCTTCAGATTTAATACCGGAAACCCATAAGTCAAAGGATAAAGTTACATCGCTTATGTTGTTTGCAGGAGTGTTTGTCGTCCTTGCTGCGGAACGTATAATAGGGCGTTGATTATGATATTATTATGAATAATTTTGGAGATTTGCAACAATGAATGAAATAAAGAAGTTTCCATATACCGATATTTTGGGCTGGTCTATATCAAGGTACACCAGATTTTCAAACTGCAAACGTCAATATTTCTACGATTATTATGCAAAATACGATAAAGAAAATCCTCTTGAAAAAATTGTATTTTTAAAAGGGTTAACTTCAAAAGCGTTGGAAATGGGAAATATTATCCACGACGTTATAAGAGACATGCTTCAAAGATTCCAAAAGAGCTCAAAACCAATAAACAAAGATAAATTTTTCAAATATGCGCTTAATATGACTGAGAAATATTGCGTCGCGAAAACTTTCTTTGAACATTATTATAACGGAGATTTAATTTCCGTTCAAGATATATATTTAAAGGTGAAAAGTATATTAGAAAAATTTTTGAATAGCCCCCGCTTTTCTTGGATTGAAAAGAATGCCGTTCCGCAGAGATCAGAGTGGGTTATAGAACCGCCAGGTTTTGGAGAAACAAGAATAAATAACTATAAAGCTTTCTGCAAAGTTGATTTTTTGTTTCCTGTCGACGATAAAATATATATTATGGATTGGAAAACTGGGAAAGCCGATGATATTAAACACTCAAAACAATTGATCGGATGCTCTCTTTGGGCAAACTATCATTTTGAAAAGAAAGCGGCCGATATTGTGCCTATGGTTGCGTATCTTTATCCTGAATACAAAGAAAGAAATGTAAAGATCAATGATGCATCCATATTTGAATTTGCAAATACTGTACAATCAGAGACGAAAGATATGTATGAATATTTGACTGATATTGAGAAAAACATACCTAAAGATAAAAAAGAATTTCCTGTTGCCCGCGAAGCGTTTTTTTGTAAATACTGCAACTACAAAGAAATTTGCCGCGCAAGTAAATTTTAATAAAATTGCCGCTTTCGCGAGCGTTAAATGGAATTGTTTGCCAAGAATTACAACTACTCTAAAATCTTTGACCCATTTTTCGCGACAAAAAAAGCGGGGAAAGGCGCGGGTCTTGGTTTATCAATGCGTTATGTATGGCATAGTAGGGGGGTGGGGGTATCGGTTAAAAACATTGTAGGAAAAGGTAGCGACTTTCTATATAAAATTTCCGATGCCAAAATAAATATGAATACGATTTTGTATATTTTGATTGGATTTGTCGTTGGAGTTTTTTTTGTTTTGTTTAAATATATGGCGGCGGTAAAGGATAATGCCGCTAAAGAACAAAGAATAAAAGATTTAGAGGAAAATCTTAAAAAACAATCGGGTGTAAACGATTCTTTAAAAATGGAATTTGAAAATATCGCTTCAAAAGTTTTAGAGGAAAAAAACGCGAAAATTGCGGATTTAAATAAAGCTTCTTTGGAAAATGTAGTCGCGCCTTTTAAAGTAAAAATTGATGAGTTTAAAAACAAGGTTGAAAATCTTCAGATATATGAAGCGGAGAAAATGTCTGGACTACAGAAAGAATTGGAAAAATTAATTAGTCTTAATAAGCAAGTAAGCGAAGAAGCTAACAATCTTGCCGGAGCATTAAAAGGCGCGAATAAATTACAAGGGATATGGGGCGAACTTACTTTGGAGAGAATTTTTGAATGCGCTGGCATGATAGAAGGCGTGCATTATAGTTCTCAGGAACAGTTTAAAGAGGAAAACGGAAGGAAGATTCCAGATTATATAGTTAATTTGCCTGAAGGGAAGAGCATAGTTGTCGACGCAAAAACATCGCTAGGAGCTTATGAAAAATATTATAGTTCTCAAAATGAAACGGATAAAAAGATTTATTTAAAAGAACACTCTGTAAGCGTAAAAAAACACATTGATGAGCTTGCAGAAAAAGACTATGCCAATTTACAGGGACTTAACCAACCTGAATATGTTTTAATGTTTGTGACCGTAGAGGGAGCCGTTTCGCTGGCTGTCGCAGATAAACCGGATTTAGTAGGCTATGCGTTTAAGAAAAATATTATAATAGTTACGCCGTCGACGCTTTTAACCACCTTAAAAACCGTTGAGTATATTTGGCGTCAAGAAAGCCAGAAAAAAAATGTTCTTGAAATAGCTAAAGTAGGCGGGAATCTTTACGATAAATTTGTAAGTTTTGCCGAGACTTTGCTTGATGTCGACAGGAAGATAACGGAAGCAAAAGATAAAACTGAAGAAGCCGTAAAGAGGCTTTCTTCTCCTGACAAGAAAGGCGATAGTTTGGTTGCGAGAGCTCAAAAGTTAAAAGAACTCGGATCCCCGACAAGAAAAGAAATGCCTAAAGAGTTGTTAACCGACTAATAGCGTCGTGTAACTTGAGAATAAAATGAACGGACATAAAACGACGTTGTATAAAAGCGAACTTCAAAATAAAGCGCTAGAACTTAGAAAAGAACTTGATAAGAAGGAGTTAGATCTTATTTTTGATGATAATTTTTTTAGAGATTATCTTGTAAAAATTGTTGTTAAAACAAAAAAAGGAATAACAAAAGGAAATTTATTTATCTATTATAAACCGACAAAAGACGCGTATTCTTTGAAAAGGCAAATAAAAGATACTCAAACAGATTTGCTTATAGATTTGTCATGGAATGCGATTAACGATTCTGAGACTTATGCGGCTGACAGCGGTATTTACGAGGCTTTTGTAGACGGTTCATACATTAATGGAACTACGGGTTACGGCGCTGTTATTTATCTTGGCGATGAAATAAAGGCGGAACTTTCAGGAACGGTTCCCAATACGCAGTTTAGACAATTTGGCGGAGAATTGAAATCTGTTCTTGAAACTTTAAAATGGTGCGATGAAAATTATGTTGAAAAGATAAGAATCAACTATGATTATGAGGGTATAGAAAAATTTGCCTTGGGAAAATGGAAAGCGGGCAACGAACTTTCAAAAGAGTACGTAGATTTTATTTGCCGAACGAAAGTGGAAATTGAATGGCGGCATATAAAAAGCCATACGGGGAATATAAAAAATGATAAAGCTGATTTGCTAGCAAAACGCGCGGCAAGCAAGCGGTAATTTGTATAATTATTTGCTAACATTTTTTCAAGGGAGGAACAAACATGTCAAACTTGAAAAGCGCATTTTATGCAAGCATTGGTCTTGTGTTAAAGAGTAAGGATAAGGTTGAAGCCGCGGCAAGAAAATTTGTTAAAGATAACAAAGTTGAGGCTGCGAGGTGGTGGTGGGTAAAAAGTTTATAGACAAAACAGTCAAACACGTGGAAGCTGCGAAAAGGGACTTGTCAAAAAAGTTTAATGGAGCGGTAAAAAACGCAGTTGATAAAATGGGTCTGATAACTCGTAAAGAAGTAAAAGTTTTAAAAGAAGAACTACGTCGTTTTAAAAAGCAGTTAAGCAAGTTTAATAGTCCTTCTAAAAAATCAAAAAAAAGAAGAAGTAATTTTTCTAAACCAAAAGCCTTCGGCATGTATATCTTTCATGCCGAAGGCTTTTTTATTTATGTTTTTCTTCTTCCGTTGGCTGAGAAGCCATTTCTGACGTCGCGGCTAGTAGATTCTGGTTCTCTAAGTCGTCAAGAAGCAATGAGGTCAGGGCTTTTGCTACTTCGGCTTCTTCAAAGGCAACTTGCGTAACTCCGGCTTGTTTTAGATTTTCTTTATGATCTAAGAACCGAGATCTGGCGAGTATTCTTATTTTGGGATTTAAAGATGAAGCGAGAGTCGCTGTCTCCAACGTTAAGGTTAAAGACGGTGTGGTAATAATTAAGTAATCTGCGTTTTTTATTCCCGCTGCAAATAAAATTTCTTTTTGCGAAGAATTTCCGTATACGACACAAAATCCTTGAGCGCTTAAACTGTTTATGGTGTCTATATTTATGTCGATAATAACCGGTTTTACATTTTGTTCTTTTAATGCGTTTACAACTTGTTTTCCAGTTGGACCGTAGCCGACGACTATTGCGTTACTTTGAGCCGTAAAGTCTTGCGCCGGAAGAATTTTTTGCACAAATTGTTTGCTTTTATTATTGTTATCGCCTTTTCTCGCGACATTGAAATTTAAAATATTCCACAATGGTTTCTTTGTTTTTAAAAAGTTTTCGATTGACGGTATTTTTGAAAATACCAAAGGGTTCAACGTTATTGAAATAATTGCGCAGACTACTATTGCATTGTAAACTTCGTTGCCTGCTAGATTTAAACGTCTTGCTTCCTGAGCTAGTATAAATGAAAATTCTCCTACTTGAGCAAGACCCGCCGCAACCGTAAGAGCAGTTTTTGGAGAATAACCAAGTACGGAAACAGTAATCAACGCAGTTAACGGTTTTATCAATAAAACTATTGCGAGACATACGCATATAAGAGCGGGGTATTCAATTAAAAATTTAAAGTCAAAGAGCATTCCTACCGACAAGAAAAACAAAACCGCAAAAGCGTCTCTAAGTGGTAAAATATCGGCTCCTGCTTGATGACTTAATTTGCTCTTTCCTACGACCATTCCGCCTAAGAAAGCTCCTAAAGCAAATGACGCTTGGAATACAAAAGCAGCTATGACCGCCGTTGCAAAGGCTATTACTAACACTGCAAGAGTAAACAGCTCTTGAGATCGTGTTTTTACAATTTTTGACAAAATCCATGGAACAATTTTCCCGCCGCCTTTTATTACAATAATCCATAACAGAGTTATGCGCAATAACGCTATGCTTATAGCTTTTAGTATATCAAGACTTCCGGATGTCGCGCTTGAATTCAATAAGATTGCCGAAAGGCTTGGGAGAACGACTAGTATTAGTACGGTTAAAATATCTTCTACTATGAGCCAGCCGACTGCTACATGACCGTGTACTGTGTTTACAGTATCATTATCTTCCAAAACTCTTAAAAGTACTACGGTGCTGGCAACAGCAAGTCCAAAACCTAATATCAAGGCGGACTTCAAACTAAGACCCAAAGCTAAAGCCAGAAATGTAGTAAACGCAGCAGCAATGCTGCTTTGTATTATGGCCCCTGGTATAGCCGCTCCTTTAACCGCTATCAAATCATCAAGTTTAAAATGCAGCCCTACGCCAAACATTAAAAGAATAACTCCAGCTTCGGAAAGCTGGAGCGCTAGAGCGGGATCTGCGGTAAAACCAGGCGAAGACGGACCTATAAGAAAACCAGCTAATAAATACCCTACTATAGAAGAAAGTCCAATTTTTTGGGTTATAAAACCAAAAGTTAACGCAAGACCAAATCCTATGGCCATAATTTCAAGCAATTTATATTCGTGCATTTATATTCCGTCCAAAGAAAATTGAACAAAGGTATGATATGTAAATTGTGTATAATATACGACATTATGAAAAATTTATCAAAAATTGAAAAGATATTAAATTTAGTACAAAAACCAGCAAGATATATAAATAGCGAACTTAACTCTCATCCAGCCGATATGTCTGCGGATTTTTCGGTAGCTTTGTGTTTTCCGGATATTTATGAAGTTGGAGCTTCAAACTTAGGGCTTGAAATATTGTACCACTTAGTAAACGAGAAGAAACTTGCTCGTTGCGAAAGGGCTTTTGCTCCCGATACGGATTTGGAAGATATTTTAAGAAGAGAAAATCTCAAGCTATTCTCCTTAGAATCTCATAGCGAATTAAGAAGTTTTGATATTGTTGGAATAACGATACAATGCGAGCTTGTTGCGACTAATGTTGTTAATATTTTGGATTTATCGGACGTTTCAATATTTTCAAAAGACAGAAAGGAAGACGAGCCTCTTGTAATTGCCGGTGGTCCGGCGTTAACTAACCCGGAGCCTTTTTGCGATTTTTTTGATTTATTTGTTTTAGGCGACGGCGAAGAAGCTTTGCAAGATATAATAAGGGTATGTAAGGAGGCCAAAAAGAATAAACTTTCAAGGCTTGAGACGTTAAAAAAACTTTCAAGCGTAGAAGGCGTTTACGTTCCGTCTTTTTACGACGTGCGATATAATGACGATAACACGGTAAAATCCGTAACGCCTATTTCATCTGATATAAAGCCTGTAGTAAAAAAGAGGCTTTTAAATCTTGAAAACGCATATTTTCCAGAGAAAAAGATAATCCCTTTTGTTGAAACTGTGCACAACAGGTTAAATATTGAAGTTGCAAGAGGTTGTCCGGGACAGTGTCGTTTTTGTCAAGCCTCAAAATACTATCGTCCTTGGAGGCAGAGACCTCTTGAGAAATTGTTGGGACTTGTAAAAAAAGGCGTAGAAGCTACGGGTTTTGAAGAGATTGCGTTTTCTTCTCTTTCCTGCAGCGACTATAAACGCTTAGATAAACTTCTTATAGAAACAAACAATTTATACGGCGATTCCAAATTAAATATTTCTTTGCCGTCTTTAAGATGCAACGAACGTTCTTTAAAAGTCGCTCAATATATAAACAGAAGTAAAAGACCTACTCTTACGTTTGCTCCAGAAGCAGGCTCCGACAGATTGAGAAACGTCATAGGAAAATATCTTTCCGAAAAACAGATTGTTGAGACTTTGCTTACGGCAAATGCTATGGGTTGGAAAGCGATAAAACTTTATTTTATGATAGGTCTCCCTACGGAAACTGACGAAGATTTATCAGGAATTGAGCGTTTGGTAAAACTTGTCAAAAAAGAAGCAAGAGGATTAAATTTCACTGTAACAGTTTCTCCTTTTGTGCCAAAATCGCAGACTGCTTTTCAATGGGCGTCAATGGCGAGCGCAGACTCTATAAAACAAAAAATAGATTTTCTGCATAAATTTCTTCCAGCAGATGTTAAAGCCCATAATCGCAAGGCAAGCGCGTTAGAGGCTTTGATAGCAAAAGGGGATAGACGTCTTTCAATAGTTATTTATAAAGCGTGGCGGAAAGGAGCTAGATTTGACCAGCGGGCTGATAAATTTGGCAATAATATATGGGACGAAGCTCTTGCCGAAAGCAATATAGACTTGAATTTTTACGCGTACAGACAAAGAAAGCTTGATGAAATTTTTCCGTGGGATCATTTATTTTTCGGTATGTCTAAGAAAGAACTCTACGAAGATTATATTAAAGGTATAAATGAAACAGCGGATATTTTGGTAAAGCGGTTTGACAAATCAAACTGCTCGTTGCCTGCAAATTATGTTGAACCTACAATCTCCGTTTTGCCTCCCGCTATGCGTGTGCGACTTCGTTTTTCAAAAAAAGGAGCGATCAAATTTATATCCCACTTGGAACAAATAGAAGTTTTTAGAAGAGCCGCTAGACGTTCAGGTCTTCCAATAGCCTTTACGGCGGGATTTAGTTCGCAAGTGAAATCGTCTTACGGTCCGCCATTGTCTATAGGGCAGGAAAGCGCAAGCGAATACATGGAATTATATTTTACGCGGAAAGTTGATATACAAGAAGTTAAAAAAGAGTTTGCGAGAGTTTTGCCGGAAGGGTTTAAAGCGCTTGATGCAAAAAGAGTGCCTTTAAATTTTCCTTCAATAGATATTTTGTCAAATGTTGCAGAATATGAAATAAAAGGTATTGAAGTAAGCCGAGATAAAATTACCGAATTTTTAACGCAAGATTCAATAATTATTGAAAAAGTAAAAAAAGGCGAAGGTATAACTGTTGACGCTAAGCCTTTAATAAGGAACTTTATTAGTGAAAACGACGCTTTAAAACTTCAGATGCGTTTTGGCGGCGGCAAAACTGTGAAGCCGGAAGCTGTTTTAAATAAATTATTGGAAAATAAAGAAAATTATGGCACAATATACGCCATAGAAAGAACAAATTTGTATATTGAAACTAAGAAGGGAGAATTGTTTTTGCCATAATTTGTTAAAGCGGAAAAAAGGTGAACAAAGAAATAGTGGTAAATAGAACTCTTGAAGAGACAACGGTTGCCGTGCTTGAAGACGGCAAGCTTTTTGACTTATTTATTGAAAGAAGGGAGTCGGAAAAGATTTTAAACAATATTTATAGAGGCGCTGTGCAAAATATCGTGCCTGCGCTAGGATCTGCTTTTATTGATATAGGTTTTGGCAAAAGCGCATATCTTGGAATTGACGATATAATAGCCCCAAGAAAAGAAAAAAATATAGAAAATATGATTAAAGTTGGGCAGGATATGATGGTTCAGGTTTATAAGGAGCCTATCAGTACGAAGGGTCCTAAAGTTACAATGGATATTTCTCTTCCTGGAAGACTTCTTGTATACATGCCTTTTAGCAATAATATAGGCATATCAAAAAATATCGGAGATGAAAAAGAACACGATAGATTAAAAAATATCATTACTGAAATGAAAAAAGATATTCCAGGCGGTATAATTGTAAGGACAGAAGCTGAAGACGCCGATGAATCTGAAATCAGAAGTGAGATAAAGTATTTGACAAGGCTTTGGGCGTCTATTGTTTCAAGGTTTAACGACGCTAAGTCCATGAGTCTTATACATAAGGATTTAGGCGTTGTTTTCCGGACGATAAGAGACTATTTTTCAGATAATGTGACGCTTATGCATATAGACTCTCCGAAAGAATTTAAGGATGCGGCTGAGTTTGTAAAAATAGTTTCGCCTGAATTGCTTGACAGAATAGTTTTGTATGGCGGCAAGGGTCCTATATTTAAGACTTACGGTATTGAAGAAGAAATTAAAAGGCTTCGTTCAAATAAAACAGGACTTCAATCAGGCGGGTACCTTATTATACAAGAAGCAGAATCCCTTTGCGCCATAGATGTAAATAGCGGAAAGTTTACGGCAAAAACTTCTCAAGAAGATACGGCGACAGTTACAAATATTGAAGCTGCGGTTGAAATAGCAAGACAGCTCAGACTCAGAAACATAGGCGGAATTATAGTTATAGATTTTATAGATATGAAAAAAGCTGTTAACCGCCAAAAAGTTTTGGAAAAATTCCGCGAGGCGACCAAAGGCGATAAAGCAAAAATAAAAATATGGCCTATAACAAAACTTGGACTTATAGAAATGACAAGACAAAGAAAAAGAGAATCGTTATTTTCTTTGCTTGGCGATACGTGTCCTGTATGCAAAGGGTTAGGGCTTGTTTTGTCAAAAGAATCTATTTTTATAAATGTTTGCGATGAAATAGAGCGATTGAAATTTGACGAATATCATGGGAAAATAAAAATAAAACTCCACATTGATGTCGCGGATTACTTCAAAGAAAGAGAGTTTAGACTAAAAGAATTGTTTAATGCAGATTTTGAAATAAAAACAAGTCGGGAAGTAGCTAGAGAAGAATATCAAATAGTTTTTGAATAAGATTCTTCTATTTTCTAGAACCCTTCTTCTTCTATGTTCAAATCCTGCTTTTCTTGTCCGTCGGAATTTTTAGTTGATTGATTATAGTATTGAGTCGGAGCGGTCCCTTTTCTAAACGCCTCTAAAAATGCTCCTTGCGCGTTGCTTAAAGCCAATAAGCCTGTGCTTGGATCAATGAGAGCCCATTCTATATCATCAGGTTGTTTAAAATCTAATGCGGGCGAGCCTTCAAGCGCTTCTTTCATAAATTTGGTCCATATAGGACACGCGAGACCTCCTCCGGTAACCCTATCGCCCAGAGGCGTCGAACGATCGTCGTATCCAATCCAAACGCCCGCGACAAGTTGCGGAGTATACCCAACAAACCAAGCGTCGCTTCCGTTGTTTGTAGTTCCGGTTTTTCCAGCGCAATGTCTTCCTAAATTTTTGGCATACCAGCCGCTTCCTTTTTCAACAACGGCTTTAAGCATATTAGTCAAAATAAAGCATACTTGAGGCGAGAGGACTTCTTCTTGTTCTGGAATGTCTTCTTCCAATACTTTTCCGTACTTATCAAGTATTCGCGTTATTATATAAGGTTTTGTTTTAATTCCTCCCGAAGCAAAAACTGCAAAAGCCGAGACCATTTGTTCAAGAATAACGTCGCTTGCTCCAAGCGCAAGAGAATATGAATTTATAAGAGGCGTAGTTATGCCAAGGTTTTTTGCCGATTCAATAACTTTTACAGGCGTTGTTTTCATTATCAACTCAACCGCGCAAGCGTTTATTGATAATGCTAAAGCCGTTCTTAAAGTTACTGTTCCTCTAAATTTTTTACTGTAATTCTTTGGCGCCCAAACTTTGTTTGCGTCAATTAAATCGTCTTCAGAAATATTTTCGGCTATTGTTTCAATATAGGTTATATCTCTTGAAACTAAATCCCACGAACCTCTGTTGTACATAAACACTAAAGGTTCGTCTTCAAGCGTGGACGCGGGCGTAAACCCTTGTTGTATTGCCGTAAGATATACAAACGGTTTGAAAGCCGAACCTGCTTGTCTTTTTGCTTGGGTCGCTCTGTTAAACTGCGATTCTTTAAAACTGCGTCCCCCAACCATAGCTCTTATCGCGCCGTTTTTGGGGTCTATTGCTATAAGAGCGCCTTGAACTTTTACGGGCGTTTGTTTTGTTCTCTCAAAAAATCCTAATTTCCCTTTATCAAAGTCGGCAAGAGTTTCTTCAATTACTTTCTCAGCCGCAGTTTGAGCTTGCATATCAAGAGTAGTGTAAATTGATAAACCGTCTCTAAACAAAACGTTTGTTCCATATTTTGGTTCAAGTATAAGTCTTAAAGCTTCTACAAAATAATGTCCCTTTTGTTCTTTTTTTAGCGAAGAATCTTTTATAGGCAAAGGCGTTTCAAGAGCTTCTTTTTCTTGCTCCTGCGTTATATAACCGAGCTGTCTCATTCTTGATAAGACTAGGTTTCTTCTTGCGATAGCGGCTTTAGCGTTTTTAAAAGGATTGTAATAATTGGGCGATTTAGGTATTGCCGCAAGCATGGTGCATTCGGCGAGATTTAAATCTTTTACGTCTTTATTAAAGTATATCTCCGCCGCCGACTGTACGCCGTGCGCTCCGCTTCCAAAATAAATTTGGTTTATGTAAAGTTGCAAAATTTCGTTTTTTGAGTAGTTTTTTTCAAGTCGTACCGTAAGTAAAGCTTCTTTAATTTTTCTTACTATAGTTTTTTCACGGGTTAAAAATATAGTTTTTGCAAGTTGTTGAGTAATTGTGGAACCGCCTTCGGCGGCTCTTCCTTTTAATAATACTCTTGAAAAAGCTCGTATTATGCCTTTTGTTGAAATTCCCCAGTGTTTAAAAAAATCGTGGTCTTCAATGGAGATAAATGCGTTTTGTAAATTTACAGGGATATCTTTTATAGGAGTAAGAACGCGTCTTTCCATGAAAAGTTCGGCTATAAGATTGTTGTCTTTATCGTAAATTTTGGTTGATAAATTAGGCGTATAATCCCCAAGTTGTCGTATTGACGGAAGATTGTCTATAAAATTTGAAATAATTTTACCATAGACAATTATAGTAAGCGCGGAAAACGCCGCGATGAAAATAAGTCTAGGGAAACGGTTTTTTTTAAGTTTAAGTCGATATTTCATAATGAAAGAATTATATTTTAAAATGCGGATTGTTTCAATAGCTGCAAACGCGGTTCGTAGACTTATTTACGCGCCTTACGGTTGTAAAAGTTCTTGCTAAAATTTTATATAATAACCGCATGAAATATAACGCCGGAGTTATTTATAACAAGTCTAAAGCAAACGCTAAAAAACTTGCGCTTGAGATTGCGACGCGGCTTAAAGAGAATAAGTGTAAAGCGTTTTTAAGCGATTCCATGTCCGTAAAACCCAAAAAATTTGATTTTGTTTTGTCTATCGGCGGCGACGGCACAATGCTGAAAGTTATAAGGACATTCTCGCCTTTGTCCGTACCTGTAAAAGGCGTAAATCTCGGCTCTCTTGGATTTTTAACCGATACTGACGCAAATGAAGTTTTTGAGTTCTTAAAAAATTTGTTTTTTTCGGGTTTTAAAATAGAAAAAAGAATTTTGTTATCGGTTGAATTTGTATATAACGGCAAGAAAATAAAAACAATAGCCGCAAACGACTGCGTAATTCGTTCTTTAACAGGGGGGAAACTCATTAGCGTTGATGTGAATATAGAAAAAGATTTTACTGCGGAATATAAATGCGATGGAATGATTATATCTACGCCGACAGGCTCGACGGCTTATTCTCTGGCCGCTTCGGGACCTATAGTTTATCCTAATATACCTGTGTTCATTCTTACGCCTATTTCGCCTCATACGTTAACGCAGAGACCTATGATATTGTCTGACAAGAGTCGCGTCTCTTTTACTGCTAAAAATAAGTACGGGTCTGGCAAAATTATGATATCAATAGACGGTCAGGAAAATTATACTTTGCCCAACGGCTCTATCGTAAAGTTTGCTCTCTATAAAAAACCATTAAAGCTTATAAAAAATCGTAGTAAATCTTATTTTGAGACTTTAAAGACAAAATTGCATTGGAGCATTTAATGTTGTCCTCTCTGTCCGTTAAGAATTTCGCTTTGATTGAGGATTTAAATATAGATTTTTCAAGCGGATTTACAGCGATTACTGGCGAGACTGGAGCTGGGAAATCTATATTAATAAAATCTATGGAGCTTCTTACAGGCGCAAGAGCTGATTTAGCATTAATACGCGCGGGATGTTCTGCGTGCGCTATAAGCGCCTCTTTTGAGTCTAAGAGCGATAAAATTGCAGATTTTCTAAATAATTTTTCAATACCATTTAATGACGACGCGATTCTAATTCGCAGAACTATACAAAACACGGGGAAAAGTAAAGCTTTTATAAATGATTTGCAAGTAAGCGTCTCTTCCCTTGCTTGTATTGGAGATCTCCTTATAGATTTTTACAGACAAAACGAAAAGCATTCTCTTCTTGATTTACATTCCCAGTTGGAAATATTAGATAATGAAGTCAAAGATTTAAAACCTTTGTTAAAAAAATCAGCCGATTTGTATGCGAAAGTCAAAGATTTAAAATCAAAGATAGAGGCTATGAATCTCTCCGACGCGGAAAGAGAAAGAAAAATTGATTTGTATTCTTTCCAAGTTAAAGAAATTGATGATGCGAAACTTGAACTTGGCGAAGATGAAAAACTTGAAGCGGAACTTCCTAAATTAAAAAATGCCGAGAAAATTTCTTCCTTATTGCAACAAGTAATTTCAATATTGTATTCTTCGGAAAATGCGGTTTTGGACGGTATTTTAAAAGCCAAAAAAAGCATTGAATTGATAAATTCTTACGGCGAAGACGCTTCAGAAACTTTATCTCTAACGGAGCAATCCTACTATCAGGCGGAAGAAGCGTATAGAGAAGTTGAAAATATACTTTCAAAGACGAGTTTAGACCCTGAAAAGTTAAACGTATCTCTTGAGCGGGCGGAACTTATAAAAAAGCTAAAGAAAAAATACGGCGATACTATAGAAGAAATTATTAAATACAAAGATAAAATTGTTTCAGAGTTAAACTCCTTAAGCGGTTACAAAGACAATTCGGATAAACTTAAAAGAGATCTTGAAGAAAATAGAAAACGCTTGTTGGAAGTTTGCGGCGCAATAAGCGTAAAAAGACAAAAAACAGCTAAAATTTTTGCCAAATCTGCGCAAGATAAACTTTTAGAATTAGAAATAAAAAATGCCGTTTTTGAAGTTAAATTTGCAAGAAAAGAACCCTCGGCTAACGGATACGACGTTATAGAGTTTATGTTTTGCGCCAACAAGGGGGAGAAAATTCTTCCTTTGAGAAGCGCCGCGTCGGGCGGCGAACTTTCAAGAGTTTTGCTTGCAATAGAATTGTCTAGAAAAATTCAAAACTATCAAACTTCTGTATTTGATGAGATTGATACGGGCGCTGGCGGAAAAACAGGGGAAAAAATTGGCGAAAAACTTGCCGAACTTGCCAAAAGAAAGCAAGTGTTTTCTATAACCCATCTTGCGCAGGTCGCCTCGTTTGCCCAAACGCATATTAAAATTTACAAAGAAATAGAAAATTTAAGAACATACGCAAGAGCGAAAGTTTTAAAAGAATCCGAACATATTGAAGAAATTGCCAGAATGGTATCCGGCGAAAAAATATCAAAAACAGCTCTAGACCACGCAAGAGATTTAATAGTTAACTCTAAGGCGTTTTGCGATAAATAAGGAGTTGAAATGAGCGAAATCAGTACTGAATTTTTAGAGAGATGCATAACGACGCTTGAAAAGTCTTATGGATTGTTGATAAAAAGCTAAGAAGGATGCATAGATTATGAAATGTATCGCAATGCTTTGGCGAAAACATTTGAAATGACTTTAGAACAAAGCGGCAAACTTTTAAGAAAGAAAATAACTCCGTATTTTCCTACAAAAAAAGCGGCTGATACTTTGGTTTTCAAAGATTTGTTTCGCAGCGCTGCGAAATATGGATTATTATCGCAAGATGAAGCGGCAAGGCGGTTAAAGTATAGAGATAACAGAAATAATACAGCTCGCGATTATGGTCGGAAATTTGCGCAAGAAACTTTGTCTTTTATTAAAGATTTCATAAAAGACGCGAAAAATCTTAAGGAAGTTATAGATGAATGATATTTTTATAGACGACAAATCGCTTGAAGAGTTGCGCGTTCAATTATAAAAAAGTTATACCCAAAAGCAGTTGTCTGGGCTTACGGTAGTAGAGTTGGATACGATGTCGACAATGTCCGCGAAGGCGGCGATTTAGATTTAGCAATTATAGATTTTGGATAAGATAAACGCGACATCTTTGAACTTAGAGAAGCTTTTAGAGATAGCAACATACCTTTTTTGATAGACGTGTCGGAATTTAATACCTTGACGTTAAGCTTCCAAAAGGAAATTGAAAAGAAATATATTGTAATCTACGATGTACAAAGCGATTAAATAAATCATATTCCCAAGCGATAATGAGTATTGCATATATAATTACAGGGTTAGGTATTGGCGGCGCAGAAATAGTAACGATTGATATTGCCAATCGTATTTCTGGATTAGGCAATAATGTAATCATAATTTATCTCACCGGAGAGAATTTACATAAATCGGATATAAATACTTCCGTAAAAACGTTCGCTCTTAGTATGAAGAAACCCCCATGGAGTTTTATAAGAGCTATTTTCAAAGCGCGCGCAATTCTTAAAAGTTTTTCCCCTAATGTTGTGCATGGGCAGATGTTCCATTCAAATATCTTCGCAAGAATTCTCAAGGTTTTCTACAAAATACCAAAATTAATTTCCACAGAACAAATATATATATATAGGCGATAATTTTAAAATGTTTATTTATCGTATTACAGACTTCTTGTTGGATTTCAATTCAAATGTTTCTGAAAGCGCAACCAATTACTTTGTTGAAAAAAAGACTTTTTCTAAGTCTAAAAGCTTAACTGTTTACAATGGTATAGATTTATCAAAGTTTAAAATCAATTATATTGCAAGAAAAGATATGCGCGAACAATATAACGTTAGAGAGAAAGAATTTGTTTTTCTTAACGTCGGACGATTAACTTTGCAAAAAGACCACGAAAATTTACTCAAAGCTTTTTCTTTTTTAATTAAATACGGGTTAAAAGCAAAGTTGATGATTGTTGGCTCGGGATAATTATTGCGGGAATTGAAAGAATTTGCTTGTAAAGAAAAAATTTCAGATTATGTAATTTTTGGCGGATCCCAAAATAATATAGAAGACTATTATTCTGCGGCAGATTGTTTTGTTTTAAGTTCCTCTTGGGAATGGTTTGGAATTGTTCTTGTAGAAGCTATGTCTGTTGCTCTTCCATGTATAACTACTGAAGCAGGCGGGGCGTGTAGAGAGATTTTACAAAACGATGACTTCATTGTGTCTGTAAAAACAGCGAAGCATTGTTTTCAAAAATGAAATATATGCTTGAACATGCTGATCAAAAAGTTAAAATTGGGACTGAAAATAAAGAAAAATCAAAAAAATTTAATATAGAATCAATATCAAGCGTTTGGTTAAAAATCTATACAAAACAGATTCGGTGATATTATTGTTATCGCTCTCTTACCGCATAAATTGTTCCGCATATAGGGTTAACTGCCGAAAGAGCAAAAGACGTAAAACCATTTTCTTTCAATCTATCTAAAATATAATTTGGACCTTTATTATGCCATTCAAGCATAATGTAATCAATACGTTTTAATACGCCGCTTCTATTTAATGAGTCAAAAATTTCATATTCGGAACCCTCGCAATCCATTTTTAATATTATTTTGCGTTTTGTATTATAAATTATATCGCTTATTTCCTTATCGGCTGATTTTAAAACAACGGTACAATAGCTCATATCCTTCTTGCTTACAAAATTCTTCTGGTTTTCTGATAAAACTGACATATATATTGTCATTTTTGACGAATATAGCGCGTTTTTTGTTTCATCTTTGCCTGAAAGCCCATAATTGTAAATTGTTATTTTATCCTTTAAAGCTTTGTTAAGATTTAAATTAGATTCAGCTTGTTCATAAGTTTCTTTGAAAGGTTCAAATGCGTAAATATGCTCTATATTTTTATTTTGCGCAAAAAATACCGCCGCTGTTCCTATATTTAAACCTATATCTATTACAATTGCATTATAGTTAAAGTTTATTTTATAAAGAGTTAAATAAAAAACTTCTAGGATACAATACAGATCTGAATAAGTATTTACATAAAAAGATACTCCATATTTATTAATTGTAATAATTGTTTTGTCATCTATGGTTTTAAGTGTCGCATTTAAATATAAAATACACTTCCTCGCCGCTAAAGGCGTTTTAATTAAACGAACAATACTTTTTAAATCAATACTTTTTTTATACAAGGAAACGTTTTTTATATCTGAGATCAATTAATTAATAATATAATCCTCTTGTTTTCTGTTTTTAAGTATTTTCATAGCAGTTTCTGTAACTTCTTCAGGCGTTATTTTAGATAGACATTTTGGATTTGGATAACTTGGACATTCGCGAGCGTTTTTAATACAAAAGCATGAGGAACAAGCGGGCGGCGTCTTAGATAAAAGCGTCGCTCTATGCGATATAGGCATAGAGTTTGTGTAAGACATCTGACCATATAAAGCAAGAATATTAGTTTTTGTCGCGGCGGCAATGTGAACAGTTCCAGTGTCGCAAGATATCAAAATATCCATTTTATTTAAAAATTCTTTTAATTCAAGTAGAGATGTTTTTCCGCATAAGTTATAGGTATTGTTGTTTATAACGGCGGTTTGGCAGTAATTAAAGTAATTTTTTGCGCCTGTCAAATAAAAAGAAATATTGGTTGATTTATAATACCTGTTTAAATTGCTAATAATTTCTTTAAAATTTTCTATATTCCATAAATTTTTTGAATTTTTTGAACCTTTCATACAAAATGCAATATTTATTTTTGCATTATGACGTATCAAACTATTAGCATATCGTTCATATTGTTTTGAGTTCGGGAAAATAGGCGCGGCGTTATTGTATATGCGTAGGAAAGATTTTACAATATTTTGAAGACGTATTGACATATGGGTTTGATTGTTATTGTTTTTGAGTATAACTACGTCTGTATAATGCTTTGCAAGATAAAAAACTCCCACAGTTGGACGGAGTTCGGAAAACTTATATCCAACAACTATGCCGAGTTATTAGAGTTCCATAGTCTCATTCCCGCTGTGGAGCGACTTATAGCCAATATTAGATTAAACAATAATTTTAACAATCCGTAAATTCTGACTATTCTGTTTTTGCCTGACAATAGCCGTTAGTATTACGTATAAATGAAATAAAAATTTTAAAAATTTGTTTTTCAGCGCTTCAATTTGCATTCTTTACTATATCTAAAAATACTTTATTTCTTGCATTTGCGTCCTGATACAAAGTTTCTGTTGATAAAATGTAAACATGACAAGGTTTAGGATCTCCATCTTTATCTTTTATATTCCGATTATGATAATAAAATATAGATTCATTACCAACGGCAAATAATTCATATACCCCTTGTTGCGTTCTTAATCCTTTTTTAGTTTTATCATCCAAATGAGTTATAACGTAGCCATATAGTGTTTTTATATTATCTATCTCTTCTACTATTACTCCTAAATTTCTATTTATTTCAGTTATTGAAACCATTTTATTATCAGTTGTTGCCCCTATTGCTTTTAATTCCACAACTACTACATCTTTTTTATCTCCACTTTCATTATAAAAAATAGTTAAATCTGGTTCTTTTAAGGAGGATGATTTAGTATCGTCATTTTTTGCTATATGTTCTTTTATGGTCTTTATTTTTATATCACTAAACATCTTGGTATATGACATATATTTATCATCTAACAACCAGATATTTGTATTGTAAATAGAACTTTCTGTATCCGCTTTATCAGACACAGTTCCCATGCTCATAAATAAATTATGCAATAATTTTTCTTTCTTATTCTTATCCTTGTTTAATTTATTTAAAGCATTTATAACATTTTGCCTATAATAAAAGTATTGTGCCAATTCTCTATTACACATATCATTAAGATGTGATATATTTTTTTGAAATTCATTAGTATCTATTTCATTAGTGGAAATCATTTTGATGAAATCATTTTTAACTTTTTCTTTTTCAGCCTTAAATTCAGAATTAGCTTTTTTTAGCAATGCTTCTTTATCAGGCATCAAGCCAATACTTGTTTTTCTTATGTATTTTGCAAGATGTGGGTTTTCTTCTATACAGTCATTAATCATATCATTATTTTCTTCCTTTAAATTTGGATATTTTTCTGTAAGGATATTATCTACTTTGTTTTTCAATTCAATATTTATTTTTGGTATTGGAAGAGGATTATCGAGATTTGGATTATTTTCTTTGCAATTAAAAGTAAATTCATTCCTCACATCGTTAATTCTTTCATCAAAATATTTTGATGTTAAAAGAAACATTGAAGATGAATTGTCTGAAAAATTCTTAAAGCTAATATCTTTGGGAAATTGTGAAACTGTTCTACCGTCTGCACAATAAAACAATGTATGCCTATTCTTTTTGTCTTCTATAAAATTATAATACAAGTCAAATTTAACATCTGTATTACCAATTTCTTCTTTTACTGAAAAAGACTCTTGTTTTAATTGTATGATATTATTGCTACTAATCACTTCCTTGTCTTTATCAATTTGCAATGTGATTTCAAAATTTTTATTTTTTTCCTTTTTCCATAGAAAAAAATTTACCATTAAATGTTTCTCAATAGCATATTTTATTTCTTTTAAATCAGCATCTACTCTTTTATCATAATATCTATTTGTTACACTTGACAATGTAATGGTTGTTTTAATATCAGCATTATTATAAGGAACAACTTGCATTGCGTTCTCTGAAAAGTTCTCGCTAAAATCTATATTAACTTTTTCTATTTTTGTGAAACTTTCTATTTTTATATCTTTGAAAACTTTTAGCCAAGTAAATCTTCCTATTCCCTTACAACCAAGTTGGACTTTATATCTTGACCAAAATTCTGAAAAAGAATTTCTATTATCTTCTGTAAATCCAACCCCGTTATCAGCAATTCTAAAACCTATAATTTTTGGCTTATAGTCTTTTTCATCCAGAGTTTGGTCTTTAACAAAAATTATATTTATGTTAGTAGCCTCTGCTTCTATTGAATTAACAATAGCCTCATATAGTGGTTGCAAAAAACAAATAGAAGTATTTAATTTATCTAAAATACTCTGCATTGATACTTTTACCATAGATGCGCTTGGCATTTATTACTCCAAATGAAACAATTGTATAAGGAAAATATCCGTTAAATCAATCAAATCTTTTATAATACCGTCTTTGGGATAAATTATTTTATGATACATAAACATTTTACAACTTTATCCTCTACAGTTCTATTTATCCGCCAATGTGTCGAATATATTTCTTCTACTCCGTTAAAACAGTCCTTTATTTTATGGTTTAAGAATTCATTGTCTTCTCGCAAATTACAATATACTCAGACAGCATAGTATTAACGGTTTTACCTTTTTCGTTAGTCGGCGAATTTTTTCTTGGCATAGATTTATTGCTTAATGCTCTCTCGTATGTGATTAAATGGTTAAATCCATTTTCTTCAAATTTTTCTGCGATAAATTGATCTGTCGGTAATTGTACATTTTTAACGGTTCTGTCGCCAACCACATAAATTGCTTTACCGCCTTTACGTATGCTTCCCGCTACCTTCTTTATAGAACTTCCTAAATCATTATAAAAAGCTGAAACTTCTAATGCTCTTTTTTTATCGACGCTGTCAATTTGAGATATAAAATCGGCTATAACGCCATCTTTAATATTTTCTTTTAATTTTTGTCCGCCCATCAACATACTGTCTATTTTCCGAGCATACTCTATTCCTAACCATTCGTTAGAAAGAGTAGAGAATTGTCCATAAGCGACCGTAGTGCGGCTATCGCCATAAGGCGGGCTTGTTAAAACAACATCAAAATTTTTATCTTCTTTGTTGAATTTTGAGTAGTAGACTTCAACAATAGTATTATCTTTCAATTTCGGTAAATAGAAATATTTGTAATATGAAAACATATCGTCAAATTTTTTGAAATATAGTCCTATTACATCGGGATTAAAATTTAATATTTCTTCGGATTTCATACGGAATAATTTAAATTCATTATTACGCGTATAAGAGCATTCTCTAACTGTTTCTGAAAACTGGAGTAGGAAGAAATTCCGAATGTCGTTATCTTTAGTCTTATCTATAAAATACTTTATTACAGTAAGATTATTGATAACTTCTTTTGAAAACCAAAAATCAATATTGGTTATTTGCGGTCGCGGTAATGCTTCAATATTTTGTTCATTCTTTATAAAATCATATAAACTATCTCTGAAAGATTTGCGAGCTTCTAACAGTTTTTCAAGGGAAATTTTTGTAAATTTGACCTTTGAAAGCAAAACGGCAAGAGGATTTATGTCATAGCCATACATTTCTTTTATGCCGCGTTCCAGCCCGCTTGAAAAAGACGAGCCTGAACCGCAATATGGGTCAAGCAGGCTTCCGTTATATATATTGAATTCTTTAAGTATATCTATACCTATTTGAGGCAACATTGTAGCAGGGTATTTATGTAAGTTAGGATAAGAGGAGCTGTAAGATTGTCCTATATAATCGTATTTTGTATTTCTAATAACTTTATACATTATAAATCCTTTATGTTATTAAAGAGTAATGGCAGTTTATCTTCATAAGTTCTAAATCCTGTTCCATGATTTCGCGCCATTGTCCCTTTATCGTGCAATCGTAAATCAACCAATATATTTTCAGCGCGGAATTGGTCTGATAATAATTCAGGAGAAGTTCCTTTCATTAATTGCGCTCTGTAATAATGAAAATATTCTACTCCGTCTCTTTCTTCTGTAAATGTAGAAACAAAAAGTAAAGCCGGTATTTTCTGCATAAATCTGTCTGCTAATGTTTGAAGTTGCCAAACAGCGACAACTTCTCCAGATATATGCCTGACTGATATTTCTGTTTTCCGAACATCAAGGAAAAGCCCTGCACTATTTGGCTTCAAAGACATTGTGTAATATAATCCATGTCTTCCGTCTTTATTTTTGCTTCCATACTCTTTTACAGCGTCTAACGAATGCATTTTCCAAACTTTGTTGTTAAATGTAAATAATGTAATCAACCCGTTAACATTCGTTCTGTGCGCTTTTAATTCTGCGCCGTCAATATCTGGTTGAGCTTTGTTATTTTCGGTAATTTCTAAAAGACTTTCTAATGTGTATCCTATACCTGTAGCGCCAGAACGTTTTGCGCGAACAAAACCCATATCTTTAATGCTTTTAAATTTATCCTTGAATTCTGAAATTTTCACTTTAATATCCGTTTATCATATCTTCTATCTCTTGTGTTTTCTGCAAACTCTTTTTTAATAGGGTTGTCGCTTCTGATGACAATCTATCAATGTATTTTTGAACTTTATTTGAAATGCTAAGAATTTCTATATTATAAATATCAGAGAGTTTTAATTTGGGAAGCCTTTTGGATTTTAAAGACGGAAATTATAACAAATTCAATTTTTTAGCACCGTCAGAACTTGCAAGGTTATCTAATCTTTGCAAGATAGGTTCTTTTAATCTTATTGACAATTGCATTTTGACCTCCCTTATATATAGCAAAACAATAACCCTATTATCAAATTATACCCTCTTTTGCTGTTTTAACATTGCTCGTTTAGTATTTTAATGTCTGCCCCCAGCTCGCGTACTTTTAAATTTTGACAAAAGCGATTTGTTATGATAAACTTAGTAAACTTAGATAAATATGAAGATGTTTGGTTAGCGGCAAAATAAAAACCATACTCCAAGCAGAAATAGAGAAGGAAATGGCGTTAAATAAAATGGAATAAATTCTTCAATATACGGTAACAAGAAGTTAGATAAACTAGACAATTTTGCCAGAGATCAAATTTAAGGTTTTTTAGAAAAGAAAGTCTCTTGTCCGCGCCAAGCAAAACCGGAAAACCGTTGCGCCATAGCCTTGTTGGTTTTTGGCGTTATCGCATTGACAACTTTAGAGCAATAGTAAAAATCAAAAACGACGTTTTAG
>JAITND010000003.1 GCA_031290625.1 Endomicrobium sp.
TATTTGCTATAATATAGTCGCAAAAGAAAAAATAGAGGAAATAGCAAATGAATTTCTTAGGTTTCAACAAACAATTCCCTACGGAACTTGCCGTCATTAACCGCTTCATTAAACTTCGTTACTCAAAAGGCATAATCTACCCTCGCTGCGGAGCTAAAGACTATAAGATTTACCACAGCCACAAACCCCTAAAAACTTCAACTCTAACAACTGCGACAACGATCTTTCTATATTTACCAATACTATTTTTGAAAAATCTGATACTGACTTACGCAAATGGCATTACACTGTCAACGCTATGCTTGCATTTCTGTTTTACAACTTAAACATGAAATTGGCGTTACTTACAAAACTGCTTGGCGTATGCTTAAACTTATTCGCTCCGCTACGGGCAATACCAAGTATGTCTAAAACCTTTGAGGCTATCGTTGAAATTGACGAAACCTAAGTCGGCGGTAAGCCTTGCAAAGACAATCTAGCTACGACGATAACAACTTCCCTAAACCGCCGCTTAAACGCAGACACAGTAGTTCTTTCCTCTGCTGTTTGTTATCTCTATATTTGTCCGCTCAATAACAAGCTCTAGAACCTTTCTAACTCTAAAATCCTATATTCATTATTCGCGCTCTGTTGCGCTAAATCTATATCTCTCCAACCTTTAAACTCATACTACTTCCTTGTTTTTGTTTTGCTAGTATGATCCATTTTACAAATACTTTCTCTATTACTGTACTTTCAAAGAACATTTCTCAGTAGCTAAGGTGATGTTTTTTATTCTTTCAACCATTCTTTAAAACCGACTGCAATATTTATATCAAACTTCCCATAATCATCCTCTTGCTTGATAAATTCATCATATTTAGCCAAAGCCCTGCGGATTATCCTTATTGTGCTTTCTGATAATCCTTCAGCATTTTTTAGATATTTCTCGTAATCTCTTTTTAACATCTCGTTTTTATAATTATCGTGCATTTTATTGCTCCTTATCTAAATTCTTGTTTATGTCAGTGTTTAAGATAGCATTGTTATTACCAACTAATCGCGCGTTCTTGTAAATTCTTCTTCTGTTTTAAACCTTAAAGGCATATCGCTATATTTAAATCGTGATTTTTTGTTTTCGTAATCGTAGTCGTCTTCTGCCTTTGCAATATTGCCATATCCCAAATGAATTGCCTCTTGCCAAAATCCTTCATATTGATTGCGCGTCATAAAATCTTTAATTAACAATATTGAGCTTCTATCATAGCAAGCATTCATTCGCCCTACCAGCCATATTATAAACTGTGTTGTTTGTATACTGAGAAAATCCATCTTTATGTTTCTATTTTAATGATATTTTCCAACGGCAATGCCTATTCTCATAACTCTCATCCTAAAATATAATTCTAAATCCCAAAGTACTTATCAAAAGCCGCCCGCAGTTTTTCTAATATAGTCAATCCTAAACGGCAAAACATTTTCATCGTTTATGGCGTCCACAATAGTACAACTATGCAATTTGTCGCAGAATGCCTGTTGTGTTGTTTTTAATTGCGGATTGCCCCGGCTTGAAGAGTTCACCGCAAAAATAGGCGCACCGGTAAAGCCGAATATATGATAATTTTTAAAACTCTTTATTATTTTGACGCGCATATCGACAAATTGCGACCGATGACACTCGTCAAATATAAGCGCAATATGTCCGTTAAAATCGTATGCCCTTTTTTGTAGTCGTTCAATTTGCCTAACTGCCTGCGTAAATTGGCAACCAATTCGCCAGAGTTTTTAATTTGCAAATACTCATAGCCGTTATTTTGCAAGAGTTTAATAAATTCGTCTTCAAGTTCCGCTTTTGCACGGTTTTATACTGCGCTTTGTACTCGGCTACAACGGTGGAGTTTGGCTGTTCCATCACGATGTTATATTTAATCATTTAAATCCGCTTCCTTAAACGTTAATAATTTATTCCTGTAATATTCATATTGCTTCTTCCTTGCCTATAGTTTAGTAAAGCTATCTAATATATTGACTATTTCTTTTTGTACCTCTATCGGCGGAATTGTGATTTTAAAAAACGAATATTTTGAAATCCAATGTCGGGCATGGTCTTGCGGTTCGTATTGAATACATTTCATTGCATAATACACAAAACGGAAAGCAATGTTTGCGTCATCTTTTGGACGCAACATTTTCATTGTTGAGCTTTTTACCTTAAAATTGAAATCAAACCAATGGAACGAAGTAGTAAAGTCGTCAAAAATTATTACAAGGTTTTCTTTGCTTGCTTCAAAAATGCCTTCGATTTCATCTGTATATCCTAAAATAAAACTTTGTCCTGCCGTCAAAACAAGCGTATCAAAATCATCGCTGTAATTTGCGCTTTCAACAAGATATTTCGTCGGCTGTTCATATGCCCCAATTCCTTAAACTCCACGCCGTTGGAGCAGTATTTTTGGATTAAATCGTCTAATGCGCTCATTGTCGACCTTTAACTATATTTTCTTTATGGTTTTCGTCTTCTTCATAATAATATGATTGCTCTATGCCGTTGATAAATATCTCGCGCTTGTCAATCTTATCAGTCAAAGCCTCTTTCAAAAGAGTTCTGATTTCCAAATCGTTTATCGGGCTTCTTTCCATAGATTGCAAATAAGCGGTTTTATCAACTTTTTGCCAATCAACGCATTTTTTTAAGTTCTTTTTTAAAATCAAATCCAGCCAAATTCTGCTGCTTCTGCCGTTGCCTTCCATAAAAGGGTGGGCGATGTTTAGTTCAATATACTTTCTTATAATTTCTTCAAAAGTAGTTTCCGGCAGTTTTTCAATTTTTGAAAGGCTTTCATTAAGATACAAACTGCTTGCGAACCTAAACCCGCCTTTTGATATATTCTGGTTGCGGATTACGCCTGCAAAGTCATAAAAATATTTATGAATTTGGCATAGCCCTTTTACCGTGCCGACTTCAATATTTTCGATATCGCCGCTGTCAAATAATTGATACGCCTTTTTTTTGCTAAGTTCGTCAATTCGTCTCATATT
>JAITND010000014.1 GCA_031290625.1 Endomicrobium sp.
ACAAAATGAGATGTTGGAAGAGTTAGTTCTTGACATAGCAAATGCGATGGATGAAGATTTGCCAAGTTTTAATAAAAGAGGATTTTTAAAGTATTTTTGTTCTATTTACGAAAACAATCCGGTAATTAATTAGGCATTGGACGCGCGCAAAATTATAATTAACGTCGTGCAGTTAACGCTTATTCCCAGAATAGTTGTTTTCTTCTTTCGTTATAAATATGTCATGAGGGTGGCTTTCAGTAAGCCCTGCCGACGTTATTTTAACGAACTGTCCTTTTTCTCTAAGTTCTTGAATTGTGCGCGCTCCGCAATAGCCCATAGCCGCTCTAAGTCCGCCTATTAATTGGTAGACAACGTCGCCGACTGCGCCTCTGTAAGTCACGCGTCCTTCTACGCCTTCAGCTACCAATTTCTTTGAATTTTCCTGAAAATATCTGTCGCTGCTTCCGGCAGCCATAGCGGATGACGACCCCATTCCTCTGTATGTTTTAAATGTTCTTCCGTTATAAATTATGTCTTCTCCGGGGCTTTCAGTTGTTCCTGCAAACAGCGATCCCATCATGCATACGCTTGCGCCTGCGACGATAGCTTTCGGTATATCTCCCGAATATTTAATTCCGCCGTCGGCTATTACAGGCACGTCATATTTTGCCGCAACCTGAGCGCAATCGTAAACCGCAGTTATCTGAGGCACTCCTATGCCTGTGACAATTCTTGTCGTACATATGGCTCCGGGTCCAATTCCTACCTTTATAGCGTCTGCTCCTGCTTTAATTAAGTCTTCAGCTGCTTGAGCCGTAGCTATATTTCCTGCTATTATCTGAACTTGCGGGTAAGCGTTTTTTACTTTTTTTACAGCTTCAAGCACGACTTGGCTGTGTCCGTGAGCCGTGTCTATAACTATAACGTCTATATTGGCGTCAGCCAGAGCTTTTGCTCTTTCAAGAATATCTTTTGTTATTCCTATAGCCGCTCCTGCTAGAAGTCTTCCTTTTTCATCTTTTGCCGAATTAGGGTAACGGATGGATTTTTCTATGTCTTTAATTGTAACAAGCCCTTTCAAAATAAAATTGTCGTCCACTAAAGGCAACTTTTCAACTTTTTTGCTTTGCAAAATATCTCTTGCCTCTTGCAAAGAAGTTTCTATTTTTGCGGTCACAAGGTTATTTTTAGTCATTATTTCGGAAATTTTTTTATTGGTATCGTTTTCAAAACGCATATCTCTATTTGTGATGATTCCGATAAGTTTGCCGGCGTTGTCAATGATTGGAACTCCGGAGATTTTATATCTTTCTGCAAGCGTTTTTGCTTCGCCAAGAGTATTGTCTTTTTTCAGAGAGAACGGATTATATATAACGCCGTTGTCGCTTCGTTTAACTCGGTCAACATCCATAGCTTGAGACTCTATGGACATGTTTTTATGGATTATACCTATGCCGCCTTCTCTAGCTATGGCTATAGCCATTTTTGATTCTGTCACAGTGTCCATTCCGGCGCTCATAAGGGGTATGTTAAGCTTAATTTTCTTTGTGAGGGATGTGTTCAAAAGAACATCTTTGGGCAATACTTCCGAATGCTGAGGAATTAATAGAACATCATCAAATGTTAAAGCTTCTTTTGCAAATTTTGCGTCCATTTTTGCTCTCCGCTTTTAGGCTATTATACAAATTACATAAACGCATTACAAGAAAAAAAGAAAAACAAAAAGCCCGCTATATTAGCGGGATAAACGATTAACTTTAAAGACTCCGACGGCTGGACGGAGTTCGGAAAAATTATATCTGACAACTACCGCGAGTTATTAGAATTCCATACCCTCATTCCTGCTGTGGAACGGCTTATAGCCGATATTAATTAAACAATAATTTTAACAATTCATCAAATTCAGGTTATTCTGCTTATACCTAACCACAACCGTTAGTATTACAAAGAAACAAAATAAAAAATTTAAAACTCATTAAGTTTAATTATCTTATTTTTGCTTCGCAGTTTAATGATAATTTTACAGCAAAAACTTGTTTTTCCATATTACTTATGGCAGTAACGTGTCTTCCAAATTCGCTATTATCTCTTTGTATCTCAAACCCATCTATTTGAAGACTTTTCAACTTGCCAACATTCATATCTGATCTTGCAACAGTCTTAAACTTTTGTCCGGAACTTAACGGCGTCTTCTTAAAAATTTTTGTATCCCCAATATCCCAAATTACCGTATCTGTTAAACCGTCAATATGAGCTAAAGAAAGAGCCTTATCTTTTTTCGGATACACAAAAGCATCCGGAGTAACCGTTACAATATCATTTTTTTTCAAATGCCGACTGTCTTTAATAAACCTTGAAACTGCGCTTTCATCACAAAAAACAGGTTCTGAATTCTCGCAAGTCATTTTTCACTCTTGTTATAATTTCATTTATATTGTCAATATATCCTTGTGAAGATATATAATTGTTATGATAATTAAGTTCCGCGCTTGTGAAGATAATTTTCCAGTATCGTCAACAGTTATATAAATTCTACGTTTTGGAGTATCTCAAGTAAATCCGATTTGTTTCATTGAATTAGACGCTAAGTGAGGAAGTTCCAGATCTTCTTTTATTATCAAATCCAGAATTTTAACGGCATTATTTATAGTTCTATCTGACAATTCATATTCTCCATTCTGTTGCGCTTCCATTTGAATGTTATCAAGCAACTTCCTAACTTGTAAATAAATTTCTGCGTTTCGTTCTTTAAGCGTATCGTTGAAAATATCTTTTTCGTAACAATCCCAAGGTAATAACTCCAACACATTTGCAAAAGAATTTGGAGTTTTATCAAAAACAGGAATTACTTCCGTATTAATAGCAAGCGGTATAGAAGCTGTCATTTTGAAAACTCCTTTATATCTCTTTCTATATTTTCAAAAAATATAGTATTTTTAAACTCTCTCAGTTGGGACATATAGTCTTCCAAATTGGATAACGCCTTCGCATCATTGTTTACGTCAACAAACTGTATCTATGATGAATAAAACTTGTAATCTTGGAGGGTTACCGACAAATTGCAAAGAAGTAGTTATAAAAGATTTTACCTGTGTATTCTTTACTGATTGTATAATATAATTTCTAGAGAATCGCGCTAATTGAGCAAATAGTTGAGAATTTTTTGTTTTTGTATTGAAGTTAGGTAAAAATTTTATTTTCTGCGTAGGATGAAGAAATTCGCTCTGTTCCAAAAATATCTGATTAACATATTTTAATGCTACTTGAGTACATTTCTCTATAGATCTATTCTTTTGAATAATCTCAAATGTTTTTTTAAATTTATCAAAAAAACGTCAAAACTTTCATATTTATTTTTATCTGCAAAAGCAATTCTATTGTAATCTACCCAAACTCTTTCTTTAGTATCTTCGCTCTGGAAACAATACCCGCCAATATCGCTATTTGTATTCTGTGTTTCCCTATCAACAATAGTAATTTTTGCGTTATAGTTTGAAATAATTTTAGGATACAGTTTCATAAGTTCATTATATAACGCTGTATTTTTTAAATCGCCGCTGAAATAATCGATTATCCCTATTCCTATGACAGTTTCTTTAATTGGCGGATTTTTTAATTTTTCAGACGTTTATTGAACCATTTTTATAAGCGAAAAATCTATAGACCACGTTATTATAAAACTATTTTTTAAGCTATGAGCTATGATGAATATATAGCGTATATTTTTAACAGTTTAGAATATCATTTTAACATATCATTGATAAAATATCAAATTCATATATAAAAGAAACCCGGTAAAGTTTGCATATCCGAAGACAGAGGCATCCCGACCGGGCGGACCGGTGCAAGCATAATGCAAATAAAATCAAATGTCAAATTCAATACTTACAACAGTTCATTTATTTTATCTGTCAATTTTTTAAATTCATCGTCTATATTATTAAGCCAATTTGTTGACCATATACGATAAACTTTCCAACCTTTAGTTTCAAGCGTTTTTTGTCTTTGCGCATCCACAAAAGCGCGCTTAGATCCTTTATGATACATTGCTCCGTCCATCTCTATTCCAAGTACAAAATATTTTTTATTTGGAGAATAAATCCCGATATCAAGTCTGAAGCCAACATGACGTTGTAAGCTTGTTTTGTCTGGAACTCTCATTAACCAACCAACTTCGCAATATATCTTTATGTCTTTATTCAGTCTTTCTCTATAATGAGAGCGCAGTCTGTTATATAATTCTTCCGTTAATGGAGAATCTATTCTTAATTCATTGTCTTTTAATAAATCATCTATATATTGTTCATTAACATCATAGTTACTTTTCTCTATTACACTTTGTAATAATTGCGCGCTTTTTATCCTATCTTTGTCCTCATATGAATCTGATATTATTGTACTACATGTTAATAACCAATCGCTTTTGGGGTTTGCCATAAATATTTTTAGAGATTTTCGTTGTCGCGTAATAGATACATTCAATCTTTTATAAGCCCCCGCGCTTTTTTTAAAAAACCACATAGCACCTATGTTATTATAATGATTTAGATAGATTATTGAATGGTCGTTTTCTATGCCTTGACAATTTGTTACTGTGGAAATCAATATTTGTCCTTCATGAAATTTGCTAAAAGCATTTTTTATTGCCGCATAGTCTTCAAACTTAGACAATGTTTCTTTGTTTGTAAATAACAAACAAAAAGAAGCTTCCGGATTTTTTGCAAGGACATCTTTTACTTCTTTAACGATAATATCAAAATTTTTTTCATCATTATTGCCAAGATTATCTTGTATGCTGATAGGGACTTTAGTATTTGAACCTGATTCAAAAATAGAATGAACCTCATATTCTTTATAAATAGCTGTAGTAGAAGGATCAAATAACATATTGTTTTCAGAACGATAATGTACTTGCAGATAATATTGTGACTGCGTTTGCAGTTCTATCGCCAAATCTAAAATACTTTTTTCATTACTACTATCTTCATCGTCATTTGCGGTCTTACTACCATCGTAACCTATTGTCGCTAAAAGAGGGGGCGGCATTTGGTGCGGATCTCCGATAACTATAGCTTCTTTTGCGCGATATATGCAAGGCAGCGCTTGACCCGGCAATAACTGCGATGCTTCATCAAAAATAATGAAATCAAACAGCTCTTTTTGCGCAAGGATATATTTCGCAACCTCTTTAGGGGTTGCTATAACTATAGGGAAAGCATTTATAATTAATTTTGTATTTTGTTGGAGACTGTCTATTGGAGTCTTGCCGGGAGTCCAATTTGAATCAGATTTTACTTTTTCTCTTGCACTCCTTGTATATTTAGAGACATCTTGTAATCCGTTTAAAAAATAATTCTTGCGTTCCGTTTTTAAATTTTTTTTATATTCAACAAAATAATCGTCGTTTATATTTTTTCTAATATCGCTATCTATATTATGAAGTTTTGCTTTTACTAAATCATTGGTTATTTTTTTAATAAAATCTTTATACGTTATGGTATTGTTTTCTAAAAATTTATCTATTAATTGTTTTTTATTTTCTCCGAGTTCTTCCCTTATTGCATGTAAAAACTTATTTTGATTTAAAAAACTGTCAAAAGCATTTCTGTCTGAAAAATTTATTATATTCTTTATTCTTTCTATCCAGTCTCTAACGCTTTCTTTTGAGTTCATGCTAAAAAAGTCGTTGGAAAATAATTTTGTCTGTTCAAGAATATTTGTAATTTTGTTTATTTTACTTTCTTCTATTTCAGGTATGGGCGAGGTTATATCCAAAGCGTTTACTATTGTCAATAACTCTTCTTTATATTTTATTTTTCGCGCTTGACAAATAAAGTCCTCTCTATTTTCTTCCGAGTATAAATATTTTGCATATTTTTTTATTATTGGTAATAAAATGTCATTATTTTTGATATTTCTTATATTTGCGTTAATCAGGGTTATTAATTGCGGGTATCGTACCGCTAAAGCTATATTTTTTGATACAACATCGTTATAATTTGTAAAATCAGTATCAAGTTTTTTAAAAATTTCATTCAGACTGTCTATACTCAGATAATCTATATTGCTTATCTTATATCTTGCGGAAATTTCATAAACAATTAGAATTTTATTTAATATATCTATTTTCTGTTCTAATGTATAGTTTTGTAATGGAATATATGCAGCTGCACTTTTCTTGCCGCAAAACTGCAAAACGTAATTTATAGCATAGTCCGTCTTTTGCAATATAGAAACCATCTTTTCAAGAAACGGCTTATCATTACTATTAAATTTTTTTATAGAGCTTATTCCATACTTATCAAGTATATTGGGTCCTGAGGTAAACATTTTATATAAAAAATTTTTATTATTACGTTCTGTTATGACTTTAAAAAGTTCTTTCAAAGTCTGTGTTGAAGTATTCTTATATTTTTCAATTAATTCTGTTTGTCTGAAAAGACTTGAATCGCTTGAATCAATAGTTTCAACGCAGAGAGATAAAGCGTTTTCAATTTCAGATTCTTTTAAATCCGTCTTGATAAGCTCGTTTGTAGCGATTAGTGCTTTTTTTATATCTGTATTGCATTTTTCTATAGTTTCCCTATTGTCTAATAACGATATATCTAATTCTTTTAGTATCTCGTCTTTTATTAAACCAAGACTTTTAATACTATCAACATTTTCTATCTTATCGCTGATTTCAATAGCAGTCTCGCATTGTTTAAACAAATCATCTATATCATCTATAGCAATGTTATCATCTTGTATTTGCTTTATATTTACTAGAGCGTTAATTTCAGATATTTTTTTATACGCTGATAAGATATTGATTATTGAATTTTCTTTTAAAATAGGATAAGTCAATTTTTCAATTCCCGACTCTGAAAATAAATTTATAATTTCATCAACTGTTGAGTGAATTTTAGGCAAAGTACTATCAAAATTTGTTTTTGAAAAAAAGCGTAAAGCATTTGACGGGTTGTTATTATCCGAAAACAAATTTGCAGTATCGCTGTATGAATTAAATCGCGAAAATATTTTTCTCAGGTTTATCTGCTCTAAATATTTAACCGGAACACTTGGAATATTGTCAGTTTTGACATTCTTTAAATAATTAAAAAGCAGTTCATCAAATCCTAATTCTTGCGAAATATCTATATTATAATTAGCCTCTCTGTCTAAATTAACATAAGTCAAATCATAGCGAGAAGCGTTTGGAAGATTATTTTCATTAAAAGGAGGGAATATTTTAGACGATAGTCTATTATAAGATTCTTTTATATATTTTTTTGTCCTGCATTTTGAATCGTTTAACATAAGACAAAAATCGGTTAACGAGATATTATTATCAAATAAATCTTTTTCTTTAATATCAAACAATTCACGCTCAAGCCTATTTATCATTCTTTCAATAACTTTTAAGGCTTCTGTGTTTTGACTGACAAAAAGAACTTTCTTTTTTTTGATTACTAATTCAAAAAGTAAACTAACGATTAGATGAGATTTCCCTGTACCCGGCGGACCATAAACAATAGAGATGTTGCTCGCTTTATCTTGCGAAGGACATGTTAACTGTCTAAGCACATTTTTTTGCGATGGATCTAATTGATTTATAGTCGTCATTTTAATATCTTATCCCAAGCAGGGTCAAGATACTCAGCTTCAAAACCGGTTACTATAGATATAGCTGAAAACGTACAATCGCATTTTATATCAAGAAATGGAATGGTAAGACTATCCAAATGATATTGAATGTTTATTAACTCACTCTGAAATGAATCATCTATTACAATTTTATTGCCAATTTTATCATGCATTGTATTTTGTAATTTATTTGCATCAACCCAAAAATTAATAAATCCAACCTCATCAACTTTAATACTTTGTTTCTTTTCATCTACTTCTTCGCAAGGGAATAAGAATAGAGGAAAATGAGCTGTTTCGGCTTTCTCTTTAATTATAAGTTTTCCTACAACGAAATAATGGCATCTATCTCCCAATGTCTTATACTTCATGTCTGTTTTTTTCACTAGGTACCCAAAATTTAATGCAATTAAACTTTTTTTATCTTCAGTTTGTTTCCATAAATTTTCTTTTTCACTATTATCAAATAAGAAAAAATTTGAAATATCGCCTGATAGTTTTAAAGGAGAGTCATTGCGAATAGAGTCTATGGCTTTCGTTGTGCCGTTATTATTAAAACAAAAACCTTCGCCATCTGTCCCTGATGATTTTCTTACTATAATCTTTTTAATTGAATTGTTATTTTCTTTATCTAAGAGGACATCCATACACTTGGCAAAATTTCCATTTGAAAAATTACCTCTATTATTTATCAAGTTTTTTCTAAATTTTTGAAAACTTTCTAAACTGCTACGAGATAATAACTCTTCAAATGCTGTTGTCATAACTTTATTCCCCAAAAAAGAAATATTTTGCTTTAAAAAAAAGTTTTAAGGTTTGTAGTTTTACCCGTCTTCAAAACTATATCAAAAGTATAATGCCATACGAAAACAAGATGAAGCAATATTTTTAGACAGTTCTTTATAGACTGAATTTGAACCAGCAACCGATCGTCTCATCCGGAGTGATCGCATTGCGCGACCATCCGTAGACTTGCGATCATTCTTCGCCGCCCGCTCACCTAATTGAGCTATAAATGGCGTGGCAATAGATCTTTACATAGCATAACAAGCTCCGACGGCTGGACTCGAACCAGCAACCGATCGGTTAACAGCCGATTGCTCCACCATTGAGCTACGTCGGAATTAGTCGTTTGCTTAAAACAACAAGCGGTATTATAACTATTTTTTT
>JAITND010000035.1 GCA_031290625.1 Endomicrobium sp.
ATGAAAAAGATATTAAGTTTAGTAATGGCGTTAACATTGTTATGTTTGCCGCTGGAAGGAGTTTTTGCTGAGTGTACGAAAATTAGCTCTGAACAAGTAAACGAGCTTGAAAAGAAGATAAGAAAAGCTAATGAGAAAGAGTATGAAAATAAAAAAGAAAATGAGTCTTTTTTTGAAAAACATCTATGGGGATGTGTTTGTGGTGGGGCTGTTGGCATAGTTGGTATACTTGGATTAATTTTTTATGCTGGCATGGTCCAAGGCGAGATTTATGAAATGAATACTATCCGGTATAGAGAGAGGGAAAGGGAGATCGACAATACCCTCGCCAGACGAGAGGAGCAGCAACAAGTCGAGCAAAGAAACACAAGGTTAGCAGCAGCAGGAATAGGAGTGGGAGTGCTTGGAGGAGGAGTTTGTTTTTTGGTGAGAAGATTTTTTACAAGCGGATAAGCCTTAACCAAAGACTTCTTCGCAAGCAAATTGACGCTTTGTTAAACCTAAAGTCTTGCGTTTACAATAATCATAACAGGAAGTTTGCCGTCTTTAATAAAATTTAAAAATCCTATTACCACGCCAAAAGAAACTCCTTTAAAAGTTTCCGACATAGCAAGAAATCCTGTTTGAAGACCTACAAATTGCTTTGATATTGTAACTTAAGCTTTGACATGGATGCTTCTGGGAAAGTTTGAAGACCTACAAATTGCTTTGATATTGTAACTAGACCTGTTTGCCAAGCTTTTGCGTCATCGGTTTTGGAATAAATAAAATTCCAGCCCACTCCTACTAACTCAAGCGTATAATTCCCTATGCCTATTTCCAACCCGCATACCGAATTATTGGTTGGAACTGCAATTTTGTCCCACAAAGATATTTTAATAGGAGTCACTGCAAACGACAAAGCCACAAATGAAAACACTGCGCACAATGCTAGTAATACTTTTTTCATGAATCCTCCTTAGTTTTAGGATACGTTACAACCCTAACAATTTAGAAATTTCACGATGTCAGTTTGAAGATTGTCAAAACCACGCTTGTTTTTTGCGCTTACAGCAAATGTATTAGATTTGTCTATGCCAAAGTATTGTACAACTTTATTTTGTATTTCGTCTTGCGAAATATCTCTTGGCACTTTATCACACTTATTAGCAATAATTTTAAAAAAAATATTGTTCTCGTCTAGCCAATCTGCCATATTAAAATCTAATTCTGTCGGCCCGACAAAAGCGTCTATAATTATATAAACCCTCTTCTTGTTTTTTCTTAAGATTATACAATCTTCTATCATTCTGTTCCAGAGGTCTTTCTCTTGAGGGTCTACTCTTGCAAAACCATATCCCGGCAAATCTATTATCCATTTTTTCATGGCTGCACTATAAATATTTATGCTTCTAGTGCGTCCTGGAGTTTTTGAAGTTCTAGCCAAATTCTTTTGGGAACACAAAGCGTTTATAACGCTGCTTTTACCTACGTTAGACCTGCCAGATAAAATAACCTCAGCCATACTTTGCGGAAGCAGTTTAGCATTTGATTCCGCTCTAAAAAATACCGTCTTTTCAAGCATTTTAATTTCTCGTTCTGAACAAAAGCCTTAGTATTTCAAGATACAGCCAAACAAGCGTTACCATTAAAGCAAAAGAGCCGTACCATTCCATATATTTGGGCGCTCCGCGCTGCGCGCCGCGTTCAATTAAGTCAAAATCTATAATGAGATTTAAAGCGGCAACAGCAACTATTATAAGACTAACTACCATGCCAAGACTAGAAGAATCTGTCAAAAATCTAAATCCTCTTGCGCCGAAAGCGCTCATAAGCAAATCTATAAGATATACTAAAGCTATTGCAAAAGTTGAAAGTATAACAACTTTTTTAAACCTTGGCGTGGCTTTAAGCATACCAGTTTTATAAGCGGCAAGCATACAAAACAAAACGCACATTGTTAAAAGAACAGCGTTTATGACAATGCCGGGGTATGATTTCTCAAAATAAACGGAAATTACTCCCAAAACAAGTCCCTCGCAAACAGCGTATATTGGCGATAAAAACGGCGATAAAGTCATTTTAAAAGCAGTGATTATTGCCAAGACAAAAGCTCCCAGCAATATTGGAACAACTAGCGGCATTATAATGGCAGGGTGAGTCCAAGAATAAAATGCGCCGGCTGCAAGCAAAACCCATAAAATTATACTCTTGTTTATGGTCCCGGTCACCGTCATAACGTCTGCGCTCCTGACAGTCGTTTGAAAAACGCTGTCCTTTAAAAGCGGATTACTCATACTATCCTCCAATAATTTTATCGTAAGCTAATTTTATAATTTTCTTTTGATTGTCAAAAGAAAGAAGCTTTTTGGCTTTTTTTATATCCTCCCATTCTAGTTTTAATATTTCATTCTCATCAAAACTCAAAGCATCTTCTAAGGCCAGAGCAAGAAAGTAAATCGAGCGCTTTTCAACCAAGCGCCTTTTGGTTTCATTTATGGCGCCGGCGATTAGATAGACGTCTTCTTGTCTGAAATTTTCAATAAATTTAACTTTTTTTATTCCTGTTTCTTCAAAAATTTCTCTGGTTGCGGTTTCAGTTTCGCTCTCGCCGTTTTCAACATGTCCTTTTGGAAAACCCCACATAGCGCTCCTCTTAGAATTAACAAGCAAAAAAACAGGCGCGCCGTTTTGCATCTTATAAACTACGGCCCCGCATGAAGTTTCTTTGAGCATTTATCCTTCTTGTTTCATAAACAAATCAATCTCTTTTAAAATTGACTTACTATCTTCTAGTTTTAAAACTTTATCAGCCATAACATTACAATCCGCAAAGGAAATACTTCTTATTATTTTTTTAATCGGCGCAATTTGCATCGGCGACACGCTGAATTCATCAAGCCCCATACCTAAAATAATAGGTGCAAATTTTGGATCTCCCGCCATTTCTCCGCACATGGCAACTTTTATTCCAGCTTTATGCCCTTCGTCAATAATACGTTTTATAAACCTCAAAATTGCCGGATGCATAGGGTCGTATAAATATGCGACATTTTCGTTAACTCTGTCCACCGCCAGCGTATATTGTATCAAATCATTGGTTCCTATTGATACAAAATCCACTTCTTTTGCTATGGAATCAATCACCGCCACAGCCGACGGTACTTCTATCATGGCTCCAACTTCCATATTTTCATCAAACTTTATGTTTTCTTTTCCTAAATCTTCCTTTACTTTGTCAAGAATAGCATTTGCCGCCCTTAACTCTTCAAGCCCTGAAATCATTGGATACATCAATTTTACTTTTCCTAAAACAGAAGCCCTTAAGATAGCTCTCAACTGGCTTACAAATATTTCTGGATACTTAAGACACAATCTTATGGCTCTTAAGCCTAAAAACGGATTAGATTCGCCGCCAAGATTTAATAACCCCATTTTGACAAGTTTGTCGCCGCCCAAGTCAAACGTCCTTATTGTCGCGGCATAAGGCAGCATTTGTTGCGCTACTTTAGAATATATATCAAAATGTTCCTGTTCCGTAGGAATAGAATCGCGATTTAAATATATTACTTCTGTTCTGTAGAGACCTATGCCAGACGCTCCGTTATTCAAAATAATCGGCACTTCATCAAAATGATCAATATTGGCAAAGACAAAAACTTCATGTTTATCTGCAGTTTCCGCAGTTAAACTTTTAAGTTTTTTAGATTCTCTTGCGGCTGCCAATTGCAAAATATATTTATTTTTGTAATGTAGTAATGTTTCTTGAGAAGGATTTAATATAACTTCGCCTTTATCGCCGTCAACTATTATTTCTTCGCCAGTTTTAACAAGCGAAGATATATTTTTAAGCCCTACTACGGCAGGCATGGCAAGACCTTGAGCGATAATTGCCGTATGGTAAGTCTTGCCGCCTATATCCGTAGCAAAGCCTGAAATCTTCTTCCCTCTTACAGATACAGTATCAGCCGGAGTCAAATTGCGCGCGATAATAACGGAACCTTCGTCTAGTTTTGCAATATTTTTTTCTTTCTTGCCAAAAAGATTTGTAAGAATTTTCCTGCCTACGGCTTGAATATCAACTTTTCTTTCTTTAAAAAAATCGTCATCTATATTCTCAAAAGAACGAACAATCTTATAAAGAACTTTAAAAAGAGCATATTCGGCATTGACCCCGTCGTCGATAAGTTTATACGCGTCTTCTCTTAACGCAGGATCATCTAAAATCAAAATATATACGTTTGCTATATTGGCGTAATTTTTCCCAAGGACGTCATTAATTTTACAGTACGTAACCTTGAATTCGCTTCTACTTTTCTCTATAGCCTCGTCAAAACGTTTTCTTTCAGCTTCTCTAAAAGGTTTGGGAATTTCTTTGCGAATGAAATAAAAATCTTCTTCTTCGAGAAGAAAAACTTTCCCTATGGCAATCCCCGGAGATGCGGCAATCCCTTTTAAAATTATGTCTTTATCAACGAACATGAACGCCCCTATTCGCTAAATTTTGAATTAAACAACCTTTCTATAGCGGCGATAGTCTCGCCTTCATCAGGACCGTCTACGACGAATTTTAATTTGCTTCCGCAAGCAGCGGCTAACGCCATAACACCCATTACGCTCTTAGCGTCAACCTCAAAATCATCTTTTAAAATTTTAACGCCTGATTGATATTTATTTAGAGTCTGCACGAGAGTCGCCGCGGGTCTTGCATGTAACCCCGACTTATTTGAAACAACTATAATCTTTTCTTTCATTTTTTATATTCCCAAAAAAGACATTATTATACATATAGTTAAAACGGAAAACATAGAAAATAAAGGTCCAAATTTATTAGACGCAAAAAACGATAATAAGAAAATCGCTATATATGCAAATAAATCAATATCGCCTGAATTAAAAAGCCTGCTTTCGCTGCTAAAACCAAAAACAGCCAAATATAGAGAAAAAGCCGCCAGAGCCATTACAAAAACTCCAAAACGAACAGAATCTGACATTGATTTAAAACGAGCCAAAGTTTTTATACTATTAGAAGAATATTTAAAACCTTCATATAGAAAACGAATCCTAGTTTTCAACTGCAAGAAATTGTAAAGCGATATGAAAATAATTGGCGCTAAAATAATATATTCTGATCGTCTGTTGGCAAACATAACCATTATAAATATACTTAAAAATGACAACATCGGTCTAAGTTCTCCATAGAAAAAGGGATCGCCTATCGCTGCAAGAGGACCTGCCATATTGCTTTTAACTCTGTTCATATTGCATATTATCTCTTTGCGATTAGCTGGCTCCATTTTAGCTATTTCTTTCTCCATATTGACAACTATTCCCACTATTATACCAACCATATACGGTTGAAAATTAAAGTATCCTACGTGCCTTAAAAGAGCTTCTTTTTTTTCTTTTTCTACAGTGTAAAATCTGTCAAAAAATGGTCTTAATATAAAAACAAAACCTATATTTTGCATTCGCTCGTAATTCCACAATGCCTGCAGAAAAAAACTTCTTATGAAGACTTTAATCATTTCCGGAATTCCCCAAAAACAAAACTCTTATATTGGTCATATTATACGCCGCTCCAAAACCTGCCGCTGGAAACAAATACCAAGCCTTTGCCAACCCCGATAAAACATATTTTGGCAATTGCGCATAAATATCGCAAAACAGTTTACCTCCAATTGCGATAGCAAACAAATAAAACAAAAAAGCTCTTAAGAGAAAGAAAAGTAATCCTGACCAAATACCAATTTCTATACGCCAAATTTTAGCATCTTTAATACCGTCTCCCACCCAATGCATTATTTTAACGTTAAGCTTCCTTCCCAATATATCAATCCATCTATATAAATAAGCAAACGGAATTGCTAAAAGTATGCTCAAAATCGCCGCATCTTTAAAACCGGGGAAATACGCGCATGTCCAAAAAGTAGATAAAATGCCTATCATTGAAATATCTGGAATAACAGCTACTCCCATAGGAACAGTTTTTATCCAAAATAATTCCGATATAACGCCTATGCAAAAACCCGTAATTACATCTCCTGCAAAAAAACCAATAATCGGAGCGCAAAATATGGGGCGATAAATCATAAACTGTCCAAAAGCCGTTATATCTGCGCTGCAGAAAGCCCCGATAAAAGAAACAAGAAAAATATTCATGATTTTACAATTCCTTTTGCTTCTTTAAATTTGCGCTTGTAGCAAAAGAAAACTTTTTAACTTTGCCATGCTTGATTAAACATTTTACAAGAGGCAGCATAACAGCTCCTTGATAAGTTTTCTCAAAGCCATTGTCTGAATTTGAAACAGTTTCAACAGGATAAACAAAAACTTCGCTTTTTTCAGAAAATTTAACCTCTACTTCCATATTTAAATAACTATCGTATCTCTTCCATATATCGACATTTTTTAGAACTGAACAATCATCTCCGCTTTTTGACGTAAAAGCAAAAATCTGTTCCGGAACAAAACAAATGTCTAAATTTTCATTTGAATTATTTTTTATTTCATACTTAACGTCATAACCATTGAGCGTAGGAAATATCTCTTTTGTAACTTCAACGGGTTTCCCGTCAACTTTTCCGTATCTGGAAAGAACGAGTCTTGAATTCTTTTTTAAAAATTTTCCGCTATGCTTTACTTGAGGCTCGTATTCTTTTATATGCCATAAAAATAAATTTAACTTTACTCATTTGTTCGCCTTGCAAACAGTTTGGTATTCTTTTTCCAGCATATGGGTAATATCCATTTTTTCATCGTCCGGGAGAACTCTATTCTCTATTTCAATTCCTTTGGAATATATTTGACGCAAACTCTTAATGTCTTCATCATCGACGCATATGTTATCCATTAACTGTTTTTTTCCCGTTATAAAATGCATTCCGCCAATATTTAAAGACTTGATTTTTAAACCTCTTTCCATCATATACGCAACGTCTGACGGATGCGTAGCTAAAACCATAATATTTTCTTTATCGTATTCTCCGTCAATTAGCGAAGTCGTCGCGCCTTTAAGAGTCTTCACGTCAAGCCTTATAGAAGTCGGCAAAGCCAACTTCATAAGAGTCTGTTGCATTTTATCGTTTGCAGCCGAATCCGAAATAACTAAAACGGCATCTACATCAAGCGCTTTAAGCCAGCCTTGAACTATTTGCCCATGCACCAATCTGTCGTCTATTCTGATTAAAACTATAGCCATTAAGGGTTACCTTTATAAATTGCTTGATGCGCTTCTTCTAATACCCGTCTTATATTTGATATGCTTTTTTGCCCCTTAATCAACACCTTGTCAGCAAGTTCAGACAAATTTTTACGCGTTTTGCTTAACATTACCGCAGACAGTATCATCGGAAGATTTACGCCAGAAATAACTTCAACTTTTAAATCCGCGCATACGCACATCGCAGCGTTGCAAGGAGTGCCTCCAAACATATCGGCAAGAATCAAAACGCCGTCTTTATCGCTTATGTCTCTCAAAAGAGAGATGATACGCAAACGCATCTGTTCCAAACTATCGCTTGAACCGCGTTCGACAAAATAAAGATTAGGTTGATTGCCAAATATAGCCGCAGCGACGTTTACAAACTCAGAAGCTAAACCGCCATGGGACGCCACAATAATTTTAATCATTTTTCCGTCTTAGAAGTTTCAGCAATTAATTTTCCCATTATTATAACACCTCAAAATATCTCTGTGGTTAAGCTTTACTTTATATTTTCTACTTTTCAAAAAAGCCGCCAGTTTTTCAGCGGTAAAAACAGATCTGTGGCGCCCGCCGGTACAACCTATTGCAACAGTTAAATAACTTTTCCCCTCTCTTATATAGTCCGGAAGAGTAATTTCTATAAGTTTTGAAAACGCATCAAAAAATACTTTGAATTCTTCCTGTTTTTCTATGTATTTTTGAACAGATTTATCGCGTCCCGTCTTATATTTTAACTCGTGTACATAATTAGGATTTGTTATAAAGCGCACATCGTAAACTATGTCGGCATCGTTTGGAATACCGTATTTATAGCCGAAAGATATAACTGAAATGTTTAAATATTGTTTTTCGGATCGGCAAATATTGGCAAGGATTGAAATTACTTTTTTTAACTCTCCTATAGTAAGATCAGAAGTATCGACAACCTCGTCGGCGACTCTAAAGATAGTATCCAAGATCTTTCTTTCATGCCCTATTCCCTCAGAAACCGATTTACCGCTAGGATGCCGGCGACGCGTTTCTGAATAACGTTTTAGAATAATATCGTTGGCAGCATTAAAAAAGATAATCTTATAACTAACTTCTTTATTTTTTAAAACCGTAAGGAAATTCTTAAACCATGAAAGATGTTCTCCTGACCGGGAGTCTATGCTTATCGCAATGTTTTTATATTTTTTGGAATCTTTTATGCAGATGTCTATAAAATCAACTATCATCTGAACAGGCATATTGTCAACGCAAACAAACCCAAAATCTTCAAAGATTTTGAGCGCTTGACTCTTACCCGCTCCCGACATGCCTGAAATTATATATAATCTGATCATGACTTTATATATTGTTTAGTTCTTTACGTAATGTAAAGTCTAACGCTTTAGCGGTAAAATGTCCTTTGTTTTTTAACCTTTGATTCAAACTTGCCGTCTCAACAAGAACGGCAAGATTCCTTCCGGGCGCCACGGGAATTGTAATTTCAGGAACCTTAACGCCCAAATACTCCGTATAATAATCGTCAAGCCCGACTCTATCATACTTTTTAACCGGATCCCATTCTTCAAGTTTTATAACAAGTTCAATTTTGGAATCAGACAAAATGTTTCCTACGCCAAAAAGCTCTTTAACGTCTATAATGCCTATGCCTCTTACTTCTATTAAATGCTTCGTAATATCCAAACTGCTTCCTGTTAAAAATTGTCCTGAAGAGCGTTTTTTTATATTAACTATGTCGTCGGCAATAAATTTGTGTCCTCTTTTAACAAGTTCAAGAGCGCACTCGGATTTACCTATAGCGGATTTACCTACAATTAAAATACCAAGACCATAAACGTTTGCCATAACGCCGTGTATTTTAATTGAAGGCGCGAGTTTGTCGTCTAAGTAATAACTTAAATCTCCAGCTACGGAAGACGACCTTAAGGTCGTCTTCAAAAGAGGCACGTCTAAATCTGAAAAAACTTTAAGCATAGCGTCCGTAGGTTTCAAATTTCTAGTTAAAATACAAGCTACAGATTTCTCATCTGAAAAAATTTTAGCCAAAATTTTTATCTGCGAATCGTTATCCAAATGACTAAGATACGTATGTTCTATTATGCCTATAACCTGTATGCGCTCATATGGGAAATATTGTAAAAAGCCGGTTAACGCAAGACCAGGTCTATTTATATTTGGCACCGTAATACGCCTGCCAACTCCGCCTTTGCCGACTAACAGTTTTAGTTTGAAATCCTCGCCCTTCTCTTTAATAAGAGCGTATACGTCCATAGTCATCAATAAGCGTCCTCTTGCCGTATAAGTTTTACTACTTCTTGCGTAGTTTTAGCCGCTTTTATGGCTTGTCTTAAAAATTTATCTTTAAACAATCTTGAGATTCTTGATAAAGCCTTCAAATGTTGTCCAGCGACTTCAGCAGGTCCGACTAAAAGGAAAATTATATGAACCAACTCTCCGTCAAGAGAATTAAATTCTATGCCTTTATGAGAAATACCAAGAACGCCCATTTGCTCCTGCAGGATATCGGTCTTCCCGTGAGGGATTGCAACTCCCTGTCCAATTCCGGTTGACCCGAGCTTTTCTCTTTCTAAAACAATATTTATTATATCATCGCTGTTTTTAATCTTTTTAGCGTTTTTTAAAACTTCAGCCAGTTCTATAATAGCCGACTTTTTGTCCGCCGCTTTCAGATCGACATTTATTGCGTCATGACTTAAAAAATCCATAATCTTCATCTCTTTCTCCTATTTTTCTTACATTTCGTTGGGTTCTAAAAGAACTACGGACCCTCTGTCGTTGCGGTAAAGAACGCTTATCTTGTCGTTTAATATGTCTTTAAACATATATACGCTATATCCGAAATTGTCCATTTCGTTAATTGCTTCTTCAACCGCGACAGGTCGTAAATCAAAACGTTTTATCTCTGAAATTTTTGTTCTAGAATCTTCCATACTACAATAAGAAAAAGCTTCTTCTATATTACGCTTCTTGTCTTTTAAAATTGCGAGTTTGTCTTTTCTATGAACTTTTGAAATGTCTTTTTGTTTTCTGAGCTGTTTTTCAAGTTTGTCCGCGGCTAGGTCTATTGAGGCGTATAAGTCTGTTGATTCTTCTTTTGATCTGAAAGAAACTTTTCCGGAGTGGAAAATTATTTCAATTATCCGTCTGTTTTTTTCAACAGACAAAATAACATGGGCAAAAATATCGCCGGCGCTGCAAAATTTTTCATATTTTGTAATTTTTTTTCGTATGTAAGAGTCTATGGAATCTGTCAGTTTAAGATGTCTTGCAGTTATGTTAATCTGCATTCCTCTCTCCTTTGCGATAGTAATATACAAAATTATATAGGTTTTTTAAATCAAAAGAGGCTTCAAGCAAGTTAGTTCCAAACCTACATTTTAAAATTATTGCCAAGATACACCTTCCTTGCTTTAGGATTTCCCAAGAGATCTTTAGCGCTTCCCTCAAGCAAAATCTTTCCTTCATAGATAATATAAGCCCTGTCAATAATTTCAAGCGTTTCTCTTACGTTATGGTCTGTTATTAAAATCCCTAAACCTCTATCTCTAAGACTTCTTATAATTTTTTGTATATCGTCGACTGTAATTGGATCAATTCCTACAAAAGGTTCGTCCAAAAGTAAAAATTTAGGATTAGTTATCAGAGACCTTGCAATCTCAAGCCTTCTTTTTTCGCCGCCTGAAAGAGTAACGCTCATCTGTTTCTTGAGCCTCGCAAGACCAAAGTCATCGAGTAAAGAATCAACTTTTTCCTGTCGCTCTCTTTTTGAAACAGGAAGCATTTGAGCGATAGCCAGTAAATTATCTTCTACGCTCAACCCGCGAAAGATTGACGGCTCTTGAGCAAGATAACCAACTCCCGCGCGCGCTCTTTGATACATAGCCCAATCGGTAACCTCGTTGTCTCCCAAATAAACGCTTCCATCATATGGATTAACGAGACCGACCGTCATATAAAAAGTTGTGGTTTTGCCGGCTCCGTTCGGACCAAGCAAACCTACAATCTCGCCTTGTCTCACGCTTATGCTTATGCCGTTTACAACCATTCTGTGCTTATACTTTTTAAATAATTCCTCAGTTCTTAGTATCATTTACGTATCTTCCATTTCTATTTTGCCTTTAACATTTCCTTTCATGAATATTTTTTTAACGTCCTTATTATCGTAAAAAATTATTTTATCGGCTTCATAAACCTGTCTTCCGCCGTCGCGCGTAACTTCGGCGACAGGTCTTGTTTTATCTTTTTCAAACACCGCGCCATATGTTTTTCGATCAAACAAAGCATTGTCGGAGCGAATAGAGACTAAAGAAGTTACAACAAGCACATCGCCGTATGCTTTTACGCTTCCTTTGCCTTTATCAAATTGTATCTCTTTCGCGCGCATCATAACAGGCGTCGACGAACCTTTGACAAAATATTTTACCAAAGTATTTTTACCCCAGAGTTTGCCTTTTCCTGCATTTGTATTATATTTGGCAAAACTTCCCGACGCTTCAACTTTCTCGCCGTTTTTAAATTTTGACGCAACTTTTACATTTCCAGAAGCCAAAAATTCCGAATGTTTTTTATCAAAAGACGTTTTGTCGGCAATTATTTCCGTATTTTTATTGTCAAACGTTTTAGATTCAAATATTGAATTCTGAGCGCAAGAAACCGACGCGCTTAAAAAAACAATAGACAACGAAACGACAAAATCAATCAAGAACCATTCGCTGATTCTTAATAGTAACTGTTTCAAGTTTAGTATCCGCGTCAAACCTCGTTCCATATATCGTCTCCCCGGGCTTTTTAATCTTAACATTGTTATCGCTAGAAATTAAATTCTTTTTTGCATCGTACGTTAAATCCGTAGTTTGTAGACGTCCATTGTTTGCCGCGTCAATAACGCATTTGCCTATTCCCTTAACATCGTATGTTTCCAAATTTATATCAGCGCTTTCTGTAATAAGCGTAGAAACATAATTGCCTTTATCGTAAAACTTTACTATGGGAAGCTTTAAACGAGCGCTATTTCCATCTTCATCCACAATAGCGGATGCTGCTTCAAGCATCATCTTCAGTTTTCCATCTTCAGTTTGAGTTATAGCGAATTTCTCTATAGTGCGCTCGGACATTGGCGGCATTTCTTCAATAACAATTTTTTCCGATTTACATCCTAAAAACAAAAAAATAGAAACGCATACAAAACTCTTTTTGCAAAAATTCATATCCTATCCTTTAACCTCTTTAGGTTTTGTTTTCCATCTGTCATGAAACCAAACCCACTGCTCAGGATACCGCTTTATATGCTCTTCCAAAATAGATGTGGCCGTCTGCGTAAGTTTTTCAACATCTTTTTCAAAGTCGTCTGTTTTTGTAAATCTTATCGGACCGTTGACCACAGTTTTGTGCCTGTATTCGTCTATCCTTTGATCAAACGCCACATAAACGTCGACTCCAGTTTTTAGAGCTAAAACGGCAAGCCCCGAAGGCGTCCACGATTTTTGACCGAAAAAATCAACAAAAACTCCCGCAACATCTACGTCTTGATCTATAAGCATCGCTATAGTCTCCCCTCTTTTTAAAGCTCTTAAAAGCTTAATTCCAGAATCTGGAGCTTCTCTCAATATAACTTTTATATTCTTGCTCTTCCTATATCCCACAAGCATGTCGTTAAGACCGTCAATGTAAATTTTCTTTGCTACAACGTTTACGGGAATGCCCATTTCCGCCATTATAGCCGCGGTTATTTCCCAATTGCCCGTATGGGCGCTTGCAAAAAGTATTCCTTTCCCTCTTTTCATGCTTTCTTGTATACGATCAAGATTTTCAACAAAAGCTATGTTTCTAATGAGTTTAGATCTCATGCGAGGAAAATTTGCAAGCTCAAAAAAATTCTTCGCTTCAAAACAAAATATCTTTTTTACTATTCTTTTTATATCTTGGTCGGATTTTTCAGGGAAACATTTCTTTAAATTCTCTCTAGCGCTTCTGGCTCCCGCTATAGCGACATAGTAAGCTATCTTACCTAAGAGAGAACTAAGAAAACCGACTGAAAATTTATAAGGCAACATTAAAATTAACTTTGAAAAAACATATGCGCCGTAATAATAGATTCTTCTGCGGATTTTTTTTAAATTTAGCATTCGTACTTTTCCAAAGCTTTTTTCCACTCGCCCGAAGACTTCATTATAATTTCTATCATCTCTCTCGCCACTCCGCCGCCGCCGTTAAGAGATGAAACAAATCCGGCGGCTTCTTTTGCGTCAACGCAAGCGTCGGCTGGACACGATGAAAGACCTACGGCTCTTAATACAGGAACATCAACAACATCGTCCCCTATATACGCTATTTGCGACAATTTTAAATTTTCTTTTTCCGCTATTATTTCAAGCGCTTCTTTTTTGCTCGTACAATTTTGAATCAAATAATCTATTTTTATCTCAGCCGCGCGAGTTTCAACTTGAACCGATCCTCTTCCTGTAATCCACGCAGTTTTAATTCTTGAAGACATTTTTGATAATAAATTATATCCCATGCCGTCTTTAACATTCCATATTTTAACTTCTTCTCCATTGTTAAAAACAATTTTCTCGCCGCGCGTTAAAACGCCGTCCACATCGCAGGCAAGAAGTTTTATATTCTTAGCTTTTTTTAAAATTTCGTTATTATTCATTATTCCGTCGCAACCTTGTTGGAATTCCCGCCGTTAAGCCACGGAGTAAGTTCGGGATTTATTTGCCTCATATAAGGCTTTAAAACTATATTCAGGGTAAAAAAAAGAACTGTCAAAGTTCCAAGGACAATTGCAAAAATTTTTAAATACCACTCATACGAAGGTTTCCATAAAACATCTTTCTCTCTTTTAACTTCAAGCGAGTTTTCATGTTTCATTTTACCGCCTTGTCTATAGCTTTGATATGTTTTAGAAACTGGTTAAAATTTTTTAATTCCAAACTATTTGCTCCATCAGAAAGAGCTTTATCTGGATTATCGTGAACTTCTAAAAACAATGCCGAAACCCCGACAGCCGCCGCTGCTTTTGCAAGAGGAAATATAAATTTTCTGTCGCCGACGCCGCAAGTTCCCCGTCCTCCATGAAGCTGAACGCTGTGAGTAGAGTCAAAAACGACGGGGTATCCGATTTGTTTCATTATTTCCAAACCTCTAAAATCAACTACCAAGTTGTGATAACCAAAAGAAGCGCCTCTTTCCGTCAAAACCAACTTATTATTACCAAAACTTTCAGCTTTTTTAACAACATTAGCCATATCTTCAGGAGCCAAAAATTGTCCTTTTTTTATATTGATAGGTTTTCCAGTAAGAGCGCATGCTTTTATTAAATCTGTCTGACGGGACAAAAACGCGGGAATCTGCAAAAAATCCACGACTTCCGCAGCTATAGGCGCTTGGCTTTCATTATGAACGTCGGTAATTACAGGCACTTTTAACTCTTTTCTTATCTTAGCTAAAATCTTTAAACCTTCTTCCACGCCGGGTCCTCTAAAAGAAAGGCCGGAAGAACGATTAGCCTTGTCGTAAGAAGCTTTAAAAATAAAAGGAATTTTTAATTCCGACGTTATTTTTTTCAAACTTGCCGCTAAAGTTAAAGCATGTTTTTCGCTTTCAATAACGCAAGGACCTGCTATTACGGCAAAAGGTTTATCGTTTGCTAAAGTAACATTCTTGCCTATTTTTACTCGTTTTATCCGCATATATTTTTCCTTATCGCAAATATTTTTCAACTTTAGCAATATCTTTTGGAGTATCCACTCCTAAAGAATCTTTCTTGGACGCTACAATTTTAATTTTTTTACCGTTTTCAAGAGCCCTCAATTGTTCAAGGCTTTCGGCTTTTTCTAAAATAGAATCTTTACCCTTAGAAAAATCCAGCAAGAACTTTCTTTTGTATCCGTATATGCCCATGTGCTTGTAGTATCTCGTCTTCAACCCATCTCTATTAAATGGAATCGCAAATCTTGAAAAATACAAAGCGTACATATTCTTGTCAAAAACAACTTTTACAACATTAGGGTTATTTATTGAGGCGTTATCTTTTACAGGAAAAGCCGCGGTTATATACTCAACAGTTTTATCTTTTTTAAGCGACTTTGCAAGCTCGTCTATAAGATCCGGATCTATTAAAGGTTCATCGCCTTGAACATTAATAAAAATTCCGCAGCTTTTTAAAAACTTTGACGCAACAAAAGCAATCCTATCCGCGCCGCTTTTACAAGTTTTAGGAGTCATAAAAACGTCAACCTTAAGACTTTTTACAAAATCATAAATTCTTTTATCATCCGTAGCGACTGCAATATAATCAATCTCTTTGCATTTCTTTACTTGTTCAATAGTATGCTGTATAAGGGGCTTGCCTTTTATCATAGCTAAAGGTTTGCCGGGAAACCTGCTTGAACCATATCTTGAAGGAATAACCGCAGCTGTTTTCATTTGCTATAAAAATCCTTAATAACCTCTTGAAGCTCTTGAGAATTTGTAGTCGCCGTGCCAAGTTTACCGACCACTATTCCCGCGGCAAAATTTGCGACTTCAGCCGCGGTTAACAAGTCTGCTTTAGCCGCCAAAGCCAAAGTCATAGTGGAAATAACTGTATCGCCGGCTCCCGTAACATCATAAACTTCTTTTGCTCTTGTGGGGATATTTGTAACTTTATTATTAGGCTCTATAAGAGTTATTCCTTTCTCGCCACGCGTGATAACGACCGAATTTGAACCTAAAGTCTTCAAGATTTTCTTGCCTAAAACCGCTATATCTTCGTCAGTTTTTATATTTTTTGCTCCCATGCCTTCTATCGCTTCTTTTTCATTAGGCGTCATTGTTGTGATTTTCTTATATTTTTTGAAATGGTCTACTTTAGGGTCTACCGTAATGGGAATTTTATATTTTCTTGCAAGAGCTATTGTTTTTTTAAGAATTCCCGGACTTACCACGCCCTTGCCATAATCCGAAATTATTACAGCATTTGCTTTAGGCATAGCTTCTTCTATATTTTTCATAATTTTTGACTCGGCGGCGCGATCAAAAACGCCTTTCGCTTCTTTATCTACTCTAACTAACTGCTGACTCGCCGCAATAATTCTTGTCTTTATAATCGTCGGACGATAAGAACTGTACACCAAATAATCGGAATTTATATTTTTTCCCAAAAGCATTTCTATTAAAGTTTTTCCTATAACATCCTCGCCGATTGCGCTGACCACAAAAGCTTTGCCGCCTAACGCCGTTATATTGTTTGCTACGTTTGCAGCGCCTCCAAGCGCTTCGGTCTCTTTTGTAACCTCGACAACAGGAACCGGCGCCTCGGGAGAAATTCTTTTAACTTTCCCCCATATAAACTTATCTACCATACTATCGCCGACAACCAAAACGGTTTGTTTTTTAAATAAAGAAATCAGTTTTAATAATTCCATCGCTTACTCCGGGTTAATAAAGTTGTCAACGCTTATTACAAATAAGATTTATTTTTTAAATAAGAACAGTAATCTTTGACAGAATCTTCTAACTCTATGAAAGGTTTGTCGTATCCGGTTTTTCTCAAATTGTCCATTTTTGCTTCGGTAAAATATTGATACTTAGGTCTTAAATAATCCGGCATGTCTATATAATCAATATTTTCTTTCTTGCCCGCCGCCGCAAACATTGCTTTTGCAACATCGTTCCATGCTCTTGACTTTCCTGTGCCTAAATTAAATATACCGGTTTTTGAAGGATTTTGAAATAAAAAGTACATTGCGTCTACAACGTCTTTTATGTAGACAAAATCTCTGCGTTGTCCGCCGTCAGGATACTTGTCATTGTACGACTTAAACAGTTTTATCAGCCCTTTCTGGGAAACTTCATCGTAATTTTTACATATTACGCTTCTCATGTCGCCTTTGTGATATTCGTTAGGACCAAAAACATTGAAGAATTTTATTCCAGCAGCCTTATTTATATAGTTGTTGTTTAAGAGCCACAAATCAAACATATGTTTTGAATATCCGTACATATTAAGAGGCGCTAGCTCTTTTATTTTTGCCAAATCGTCATCATAACCCAATTCGCCGTCGCCATAAGTGGCGGCAGACGACGCGTAAATAAAAGGTATGCCTAGCTCAAAAGCCCATAAGGCTAAAACTTTACAATATTCGTAATTGTTTTTTATGTAGTAGTTTGTCTCGGTTAAAACTGTCGAGCTGCATGCTCCAAGATGTACTATTGCTTGAGGTTTTGGGACTTGTCTGCTAATTACAGCATTAAAAAAATCGCTTTTTTGTATATAATCGTAATAACTTTTACCTACTAAATTCTTCCATTTCTCGTCTTTGTCCAAATGGTCTACAACCAAAACATCTTTTATTCCTTCTTGGTTCAACTTCCAAAGAAAACAACTGCCTATAAAACCTGCTCCGCCAGTTAAGATTATCATTGCACCCTCTTGCATTTTAGACAAATTCCGAGAGTACATTTTATAAAAAGATACTTTTTTATGTCAATTTATTTATTTTAAATTTTGCGCATAAATTGAGACTTATATCGGTTTTAGAGCCAGTTTGTAAAGTCAACCCTCTACTTTAGAGAAAAAAGAAAACAAGCTTTGACAGCTCTATCCAACCTACAGTGAATAAAAAAACCCTTGCCAAAGCCATTGAAGAAACCGAAATATCACCTTACCTCGCCCCTTATTTGCGAAATTTGAGCGTCTTTTTCTGCTATTATTTTTTCCAGACGCGATACTTCTTCACACGTAAGCCTAACTACTTTTGATATTCTTGATTGCATATCATCATTTTGTAGTTCCATTTCATTAATTTGTTTACGTAATTGTATGTTAGCTACTTTTGATATTCCTAACATAGTCGCCAATTTGCATCCTAACATATTAAATCTATTTATTCTTGCTACTTGACTTTCTCTTGCTTCTCTTTCTTCTTGTACTTGTTGTTGTAACCGTAACCGCGCTACTTCTACTTCTTCTTTTGCTTGGTTTACTTGCACCAATTCTCTGCTATTTTGCACTTCTAACCGCGCTACTTGTTGCACACTATTTGCTTCTCTTAATTGCACTAATTCTTGTTGTAACCGCACTACTTGCGATCTTAACTGTTCTACTTCTTCTTCTTTTGCTTGGTTTACTCGCACCAATTCTCTGCTATTTCGCGCTTCTAACCGCGCTGCTTGCGCGTTATTTGCTTCTCTTACTTGCGGTTGTCTTTTTTGGAAGTCTGATCCTAGGAAGTCTAATCCTAGTGGACTTGCTTCTACTAGATCTTCTCGTGGAGCTTCTACAATTATTGCTCCTGGCGGCACGATTCCTTGTGATGGTTGCGGGTTCATCATAAGTGATGCGAAGCGTCCACCACCCAATGATGTTCCATCAAGCGATGTAATTGGCATTCCTTCAAACGGCGTAGTTGGGACTGATGAAGTAAGCGGTGGATGACTTCCAAATAATCCATGAGTTAAAGATCTGAATATTGAACCGCCATTACGCCCATGCAACTGGATGCCTTTCAGTTGAGCTTGCCCTTCAGCAACAAAAACAAACAAACTTAATGTCATCGCCAAAAGAGTAATTTTTAATACTTTATTGCCATATTTTTTCATTTTTTACTCTCCATTAGTTTCACAAATTTATTATTCCGCTTTCTTTCCAATCTTAGTATATTATAAGATACTCATTAAAATTTCTTCCTTCTCATATAAATGAAAGCTTTTTGCAAAATATATCCTATATCCTGTTTTAGTATTTCGCTTCTTTTTCAATACTTTTTATGTACTACTCTAAGTTATTAGTATACATTTTTGAAAACGATCTAATTTAGCAACTTGTGAAAATTTTGTAAATATTATCATCCCTTTCTTCTTTTTCATTTAATATGACCTTCACCCCCGAAAAAGCGAGCAAATAGAAGTTTAGTGAAAAAACGTTTCTGGATTGTAGTTATTTTCCGAAGGTAAATTCAAAATTGCCGATTCTGACGACATCGCTCTGCTTTGCGCCCATCTTTTCAAGTTCAATTTCCAATCCCATTTTTTTGAGGATATTTTGATAGCGTCTTAATGCTTCGTCCTCGCTGAATTTTGTCATTTCAGTAAGGGTTTCAACTTTTGCACCCGTAACTACAAATACGCCGTTCTCGCCAACATGAACCTTAAATTCAGGCTCGTAAATATATTTCTTAACAGGCGCTGTTTCTATTTCTTCTTCAGGATTGAAAACAGTCGGCTTTTCAATCATTTTCACCATCTCTCTAACTAAAGACTGCACGCCTTCGCCTGTCGCTGCGGAAATCTCAAACAATTTTTTGGTCTTTAGACGTTTCTTAAACTTTTTAATATTATCTGCCGATCCCGGCAAATCAACTTTATTTAAAACCGCTATAACATGCTTTCTAACAAGATATTTGGAATATTTTTTTAACTCGCTATTGATTATTTTATAGTTTTCGTACGGATCTTTGCCATCAAAACCGCTTACGTCTATTATATGCGCCAAAACTTTTGTACGTCTTACATGCCTCAAAAACTCAAAACCAAGACCTTTGCCTTTATGAGCGCCTTCAATAAGACCCGGAATATCAGCGGCTACAAAAGTTTTACCATTATAATCTACAACCCCAAGATTTGGAGCTAACGTAGTAAAAGGATAGTCGGCTATTTTTGGTCTAGCTGCAGAAATCTGCGACAATAATGTAGACTTCCCAGCATTTGGAAGCCCTATAAAACCAACGTCGGCTATCAAGCGAAGCTCAAGATTTATTCCGGCAAATTCTCCATGTTCGCCTTTCTCGGCAATTCTTGGAGCGGTATATTTTCCTGTCTTAAAAGAGGCGTTCCCTCTACCGCCCCTACCGCCTTTTACAACTAAAACTTTTTCGCCAGCAGTCTTTATATCGGCAAAAAGCTCGCCGTTTTTAATAATTAAAGTCCCCAAGGGAATTTTAATTATTAAATCGTCGCCATATTTGCCGAATTTATCGCTTGGCAAACCTTTATGTCCATCTTCCGCTTTAAATTTAGGTCTGTAAGATAAGTCTAAAAGAGTAGTTTTATGAGTGTCGCCTTCAAAATAGATATCGCCGCCCTTGCCGCCGTTCCCGCCGTTGGGACCGCCGTAAGGCGCATACTTTTCCCTTCTAAAAGAACTACAGCCGTCGCCGCCTCGCCCGGCTGTAAGAAAAACATTAACTTTATCTATAAACATTTAGGAAATAACCACTAAATTTACCGTTCTATGTTTACGTAACATCTGTCGCCTGATTTTCTGATAAACTTAACAGTTCCCGCCACTTTAGCAAAAATAGTGTTATCTTTACCCATGCCTACGTTTATTCCGGGGTGGTACTTAGTCCCTCTCTGACGGACTATTATTGCTCCCGCTTGAGCTTTTTGATCTCCATATATCTTTACGCCTAACCTTTGACCATGGGAATCGCGACCATTGGTAGACGAGCCTTGAGCTTTTACGTGCGCCATTTTACTGTCTCCTAAAAATTTACTTAAGCATCAATTTTTGTAACTTTTATTTCAGTTACGTACTGACGATGTCCCTGAAGCTTTTTATAACCCTTTTTCGGCTTTCTTTTAAATACCAACACTTTAGTCGCTCTCTTCTGCGCTACTACCGTAGCTAAAACCTTAGCGCCTTCAACAACAGGTTTACCAACCGTTGACTTATCGCCGTTGGCGAACAAAAGAACTTCGTCAAGAACTACTTCCCGACCTACTTCGGCTTCGTTAAGCTTCTCTACTACCAAGTTTAAACCTTCTTCTACTTTGTATTGCTTTCCGCCCGTTTTAATTATTGCATACATTGACTTACTCCTTTCCAGAGCTTATAATATACAACAATTTATAAAAGCTTGTCAAACGCGCGGCTTTATCTTTTCAAAAGGAGCGACTAGCGAACGTTTCAAAAAGAGCACAATCCATTAAACTGTCGCCGACGCTTGCCATTGACGCAAAAGCAAAAGCCTTAAAGCGGCAAGGAATAGACGTTATCAACTTTGGCGTAGGAGAGCCAGATTTTGACGCGCCGCAAAACATAAAAAATGCGGCTATAAACGCCATCGACTCAGGATTTACAAAATACTGTCCGGTCGCAGGCGCTATCATCAAACGCCTCTTCAATTTCAATTAAAGCAGCTGTTGAAGCTTTAAACAGCTCGCAAGAGCGCATTGAAAACATGAAGAAAGAATTTGAAAAAAGAAGAGATTATATTGTTAGTAGGATTAACTCTATCCCGAGAATAACCTGCAGAAAACCTGAAGGGGCTTTTTATGTTTTCCCAAATGTTAAAGAATTGCTCGGAAAAACTTTTAAAGGTAAGGCTATAAATACAGATTTAAAACTTACAGACTATCCGCTTAACCAAGCAAAGATTGCGGTTGTTCCCGGAACTGCTTTTGGAACAGAAGGCTACATAAGGATTTCTTACGCAACTTCTATTGAAAATATCAAATCAGGCATGGATAGATTGGAAGATTCTTTAAAACTTTTCCGATAAACTCAGGCATCGCTGTTTCTTCTTTATTTATTCAAACAACCATATGTTCTTGAAACTTCTTCTTATCTCCTTAGACCTTACTTTTGCACCGCTATCTTTTTTACTTGTTTATTTCCTAGCAGGGTTTTTACAACTACAAAATAAACTCCGGGGGCTATACGGTTTCCGTCTTGATTTCTTAAATCCCATTTTACCATTCTTCTTTTTTCCGCCGCATACGTCTCTTCAGTTAAATCGCTTGCGTCAAAAGATTTTACAAACTCGCCTGTTACCGTATAAACGTTTATATTTATTACATCTGTGTGAAAAGGAAGATTTGTTATCTTTATATAATCTTTTACGCTTATGCTTACAGGATTTGGATAACAAACAAAATCGCCAATATTATTTGGAGGTATAAGACCTAAATTTAAAACAAGTTTGCCTTTGCCGTAAGTATTGTCAGGAGAAGATTGTATTTGTTTTGCATAACCGACGACTTGATTTTTTAAATCAGCGACAGTTGTTCCGGTACTTAAACTTAACAATAAAGCGGCGGCTCCGGCAACGTGAGGAACTGCCGCAGAAGTCCCTCCAAAGCTTTTATACCCGCGCGAAGCTGTGGTAACGCCCGTAGGCGCGACTATTTCAGGTTTTAAAAGGAATGGATTGCGCACAGGTCCTCTGGAACTATAATACGCTATAGGACCTGAACCATAATTTGAAACATTTACAGCTCCAACAGTTAAAGCCTTGCGCGCATCCGCAGGCATACATAAAGATGACTCGGGGTTTCTATCAATAGGATTTTCAACAACGTCCCCCGACGGATTTTTTTTGGAAAATATTAATCTCATACATCTTCCGTTTCCGTCTCGCTTTCTATCTTTATTCTTCTGAATTTTTATTTTTAACCTATTAGGGCGAATATGGTTATTAAACGTAACATTTGTCGCCCTATTATCTACGAAATTCGTACGACCTATAAATGCATCATCTTGCTTATATACAAATATGTCATAACTGCTATTTCCCATATTATTATAATCGTCCCACATTAAAGTAATATCCGCATTTGCGGGAACATTAACATCCAAATATTCGCTTCCGTTGGGAAACTTTGTAAAGTTTGTTTCAGATTTTTGAAAAGTTCCAAACCATGAACAGTCGGCTTCATTCCCAGCCGCAATAACAGATAAAAATTTGCCTCCATCAAAACCTTTATCAATACTCGCATCTATACCATCCAAACCTGCCATAAAACTTAACGGAATACCAAAACCTACAGAACAACTTACAATTTTTATTTTTTCATCCGAACAATACTTCAACGCGTTTTGAAACTCTACTATATTAGCAATTTTACATAAATACATTTTAGCTCCCGGAGCTATATCGTAAACTATTTCAGCGCATGCAGAACCGTGAATATCGCCGACAGCTGAATTTATGGGCTGCCGATCAGCCGTAAAATCAACAGCAATAAGATTAGCGGAGGGCGGAAGCTCTCCGCGGTTTTGTAAATCTAAATAACCTCTAAAACCTTTATCTATAACGGCAATTTTTACGCCGGCTCCGTCAACGCCGTCTAAAACAAATTTAGCAGCGTTGATTGCATCTCTGCCTTCGCTGACAGTTTCCATAGGTTTCGCATGGTCGCTTATATCCGCATAGTATACGCCCGATACCTTTTCAAGCTCTGGTATCAGATCTATAGGGACATACGCTATAAAGAAACTTTTTGATTTAACATATTCTATATTGCGCGCAATAAAAAAACTTGTATCCGCATTATCAGAGTCGCCGTCAACCGGATAAAAAATAACTTCAACTTTACCGTCCAAATGAGAATCATCAGGGGTTTCAACAGATTGTTCTTGTTCGGAAACGCCTTTAAGGTAACCATGAACTTCATCTTTTGATGAAAACGCAGCGTCAGTAGCACGCCATTGTTCTTTTACAGAAGCATTTTTTAGGCGTTCTGTTATAACAATACCTGAGGCATAAGATAGGAAAACGACTAAAACAACCAAAACAGACTGGATTTTAAACCTTATATTTCTCATTTAAATTCTACTCTAAGAGAAAATACGCTCATATTGCCAAGCTCGCCGTATGGAAGCCATGCGTAATCTATTGAAATTGTTTTCTTTATGTTTATTCCAAACCCAAACGACAAATTTCTTTTATACCATTCCCCAAGAGAATTATTATTGTTATTGATTGGACAGCTATATCCGCCTCTTAAAAAAAACACTTGGTCTCTGTTAATCTCAAAAGCGCCTTTAAGCTGTATTATTCCGTCAAAAAAAGTTTTCAATTCAAAACCAATATCAAAAGATTCGTCTAAACTATTTTTGTAAGAAATATACGCGTTGCATGGTAAATTGTATTTATCCGCTTTAAATCCAACATTTTCCAATCCGCCGGATAAAGACCAGTAAGCGCTTGGTAAATACAAAACCGCAAGATCAATAGCCATACCCGAAAGAGAACCGCCGTCAATATTATTCTTAACGTATTTCATACCGGCACCGGCAATAACTTCTTTGGAAATTTGCCGTCCGGCATTTATCTGCGCGCAGGAATCGTCAGCGCTAAAAAAACCGTCTTTTACATAGTCCCCATCGGAAGCCTCTATTGTTCTATCCATATTGCCATAATCCAAACCGTCGTACATAATACTTAAAACGGCTTGTTTTATAGGAACTGCAAAATAAACGCTATTGTACGACACGTCTTGAAAATGCGAGGCGTGAGTTGCTTGAATATTATATTTATCTACTAATCCCAAGACCGCGGGATTTGGCATAGAAGCGTTCTTCCCAAATGATGACATTGAAGCAAGAGACGCTTGAATCGCATTTTTTGGAAGTTTTAAAAAATCAAAGACAGTCATTCCCGAAGCTGCGGGAAACGCTTTATTTAAAAACAAAATAAAGACCGACAAGACAATAAAAAAAAATTTTTTAGTCACTTTTATTCATTCAACCTGTAAATATTTAATCATATTCTCGTTTTAATAGTCCTTTAAATAAACTACCTCTAGACCCATCTCTTATAAAGTATATTCTCATGGAAATAAGAAAATAAACAAAACTATTTGTTTTTATCGCGATTTAAAGTACAAAATATTCCGAAAACTTGTCAATAAATATACTTACGGCAGCCGCCTAACCTCATTTAGATTTAACTTTATTTACGCAAACGGTTATTAGAAAGAAAAACGCGTAAATAATATTTGTATTTATTATAATTGACAATAAACTAAAAATTTTATATCAATCTAATATTTGGAACTGTGAGGACTAAATGGCAAAGTTAAAGAGAAACGGTTCGCTTAACAATTTAAGCGCATCGCTTGAAAACTATCTTGAAACAATCGCTATGTTAAAGAGAGAGAAGAAATACGCAAGAATCGGCGACATAGCTAAAGCTTTAGGAGTTAAAAGCTCAAGCGTTAATGTGGCTATAAACTTTCTAGTTGAAAATAATTTTGTACTTCATGAAAAATACGGATATGTGGATTTAACGTCTCAAGGTGAAACGCTTGCATTAGAAATACAGAAAAAACACGATATTTTATACGATTTTTTAAACAAACTTCTTTTTATAAATAACAAAACAGCAGATCAAGAAGCTTGCAAGATAGAGCATTCAGTAGGATTTGAGACCGTACGCAAAATAGAAAAACTGCATTTACTGCTAAAAAAATATTTCCTTAAAAATGAAGAAGATGCATTAAGTCTAAAAAATTACTTAAAAGAATAGAATAATATAGAGCTAACGTATCTTTTTAGTTTGTATTGCAATATTGAATTAGTTTAAACTAAAATTTTTATATAAAGCTAAAAGAGGTTGCAATGAATTTTATTAAATCAATAACAAAACAAATTTACGACCACTTACATAAACATTGGGTTAAAACTCATTTTCAAAAGTTCAAATTCTTTAATAAGCGTCTATCTTATAATGGTATGGTTAAACTAAGCGATGTTGTCCCCGGAGCTTATAAATTTTCCGCCATATATTGCGATGATAAACTTGCCCGCAGACTGCTTGAAATGGGATTTGTTCCAAATGAAGAAGTAATTGTAATAGAAAACAGAAGGCGCAAAGGCAGCGTAATGGTAAAGATCAAAGGTTCAAAAATAGCTTTAAATCACAGAGTCGCAGACAAAATATTACTAAAAAGGAAATAATTATGGCAACCGAAAAGATTATCCAAGTTGCTATAGCGGGAAACCCTAATATAGGAAAATCCACAATTTTCAACGCTTTGACAGGATCTAACCAACATGTTGGAAATTATCCTGGCGTAACCGTTGAAAAAAAAGAATTTTTGAGAAAATATAAAGATATTGAAATAAATTTTATTGATTTGCCGGGCGTTTACAGTCTTTCAGCGTATTCTGACGATGAAGTTGTCGCGAGAAATTTTTTGCTTGAGAACAAAGCCGACGTCATAGCAAACGTTATAGATGCATCAAATCTGGAACGCAATCTTTATTTATTTACTCAAATAACGGAACTAAACATTCCTATAATTATAGTTTTAAATATGTCGGATGTTTTAAAATCTCAAGGAAAAATTGCAGATACAAAAGAGATGGAAGCTTTGTTAGGCGTTCCAGTGATTAATACTGTTGCAAACAAAGCAATAGGGATAGACGAAATTTTAGACCGCCTGGTTAACTATTCTAAAAACGGCAAATTTAAAAATCAGACAAGAGCTAAGGTTGATTACGGCGAAGATATTAAAACAGAACTAGATAAAATTGACGCTTTTGTTTTAAAAAGTAAAGATTTGTCAAAATTCCCTTCATGTTGGCTTTCAATAAAACTTTTAGACAACGATCCTCTTGCCTTCAATATCGTTTCAAAAGCAGATAAAGGATCTGACATTTTAAAACAATTGAAACAAAGCGGATCTCATCTAAAAGAACATTTCGGGGCAAAACTGGAAACAGAACTTACAAATAGACGCTACGGTTTTGCAAATTCTGTAGCAAAAACAGTCGTTAAAAAAGTATACAATCAAAAAATAGATATAAGCGAAATTATAGACGCGTTTACTTTAAATAAGCACTTAGGCATTCCTATTTTTGCTTTAGTTATGTACATAATTTTTAAATTTACGTTTTCATTTTCAATACCATTTGTAAAAATCTTTGGATTACTTTTTAACAAATTCGGACAGCTTGTCTCGGCGTTACTTCCTCCCGGACCGATACAATCTTTAGTTGTTGACGGAATTATCGGCGGCGTCGGCAGCGTGATTGGATTTTTTCCGCTTGTATTATTTATGTTTCTTGCTATTGCTTTCTTTGAAGATTCCGGTTATATGGCGAGAGCGGCTTTTGTAATGGATAAAACTATGAGCAAGTTTGGACTTCACGGAAAGTCTTTCCTACCTTTAATGCTTTCCACTAACGGTTGCGCTGTTCCAGGAATACTAGCTACAAGAACGCTGGACTCAAAAAGGGATAGGCTTATAACAATGTTTGTAGTTCCTTTTATGATATGCGGGGCAAAACTTCCGGTGTTTGCCTTAATTATCGGAGCGTTTTTTTCTGCAAAATATCAAACGGGAATAATGTTTATAATGTACATATTAAGCATAGTTATTGCCCTCGGCGCCGCTAAACTTTTAAGTAGAACCGTTCTAACCGGAGACGCCTCTCACTTTGTTATGGAACTCCCTCCATATCATCTTCCAACATTAAGGGGACTGTTTTTAAAAATGTGGGAAAGAGGATGGTTATATGTCCGCAAAGCAGGAACCATAATAGTCCTCATATCAATAATTGCGTGGTTTGCGTTTGAATATCCCAAATCGCCCGTAAATGAAAACTTATCTCAAAGCGAGCAAGCTGCGGCACAGCTTAAACATAGTTTTGCCGGAAGGGCGGGAAAATATCTTGAACCTGTATTCAAACCAATAGGCATGGACGGAAACAGAGCAATAGCTTTATTAGCAGGCTTAACAGCCAAAGAAGTTATAGTAAGCACGCTTGGAACAATTTACGCTATAGGAGGCAACGCAAATCCTCAATCTTTAAGAGAAAAAATCGCTTCCGACAAAGACTGGTCTTCTCTTAAAGGTATAACTTTCCTTATTTTTTGTTTAATATATTTGCCGTGTATTGCGTCAGTTTCTGTTTTCTTTAAAGAAACGGGTTCAAGTTTGAAGTGGCTTACGCTGCTTGTCGTAGGCGGCGCTATTTTCGCTTGGATAGCGTCTTTCATTGTATTTCAGTTAGGAACATTTTTAAATTTAGGCGTATAGAAACAAAAGGATATTGATATGATGTTACAAACTGCGGCAATAGCAATTATTGTGACAATTGCTTTTATCTTTCTAATAAAACGTCTATTAAAAGGCAAACGCAATTGCGACTGTTGTAAAAAAGATTCTTGCCGCAAAGATAAAAAGAAATTCTACAAATAACTTAAATATGTTATAATACCGACGTATATGAAAAGCATAGTTTTGCCGGAAAGATACATATCAATAGTAAATAAGGTTGTTCTTGCCGCAAAAGAAGAAAATAATTTTGACGCTTACATTGTCGGCGGATTTGTAAGAGATTTGTTCTTAGACAGAGAACCTAAAGATTTAGACATTATGGTCCGCTCTAAAGACGAGACTGAAGACGGACGATTTGCAGGGATAAATTTTTCAAAAATTCTCGCAAAAAAATATAGCTTGCGCGACCCTGTTGTTTTTGAAAGATTTGGAACTTCAAAGTTATTTATAGACAACGAAGAAGTAGAGTTTGTAATGCCAAGAAAAGAGTATTATACCTTTGACTCCAGAAACCCCGACACTACTCTTGGCAGCTTGGAACAAGACGCTTTAAGACGAGATTTTACAATTAACGCTTTGTTTTTAAGACTAAGCGACATGACAATTCTTGATTTCACTTCTAACGGCGTCAAAGACATAAAAAACAAAACGATAAGAGCAACCGATCCGAAAAACGCAGAAATAATTTTTAGCCAAGATCCTTTAAGAATTTTGCGGGCGGCGCGGCAAAGTTTACAATTGAGTTTTAGCATAGAACCTTTAACTTATAACGCCATGAAAACTTCGGTAAAACGTATAGATATAGTTTCGCCTGAACGCATAAGGGACGAGTTAAATAAAATAATTATTGAACCTACTCCGTCTAAAGCTTTTTTAATGATGGACAATATAAATTTATTGCAAGAGCTTCTTCCCGAGCTTGCAAGACTAAAAAATTTGGAACAGCCGACAAAGTATCACGTTGACGACGTTTTTACGCACAGCTTAAAAGTTTTGGACAGAACAAGAAACGACGTTGCTTTAAGAATGGCGGCGTTGCTTCATGATATAGGAAAATTCAAAACGTATAAAAAAGACAGCGATAAAATATCATTTCTTGGGCATGACGCTGAAAGTGCTAAAGAAGCCGAAGCTATTTTAAAAAGACTGAAATATGCGAAGGATTTTATAGGCAGAGTATGCTCTATAATAAAAAACCATATGTATCCAAAAACGTATACTAACGACTGGTCGGACGGCGCTATAAGAAGATTTGTTAAAAGATGCGGAAACGAGTTTAATTTGGCAATGGAAATCTCAAAAGCCGATTACGGCAGAAAAAACGATAAAAATAAACTTGCAGAGCTGAATGCAAGAATTGAAGATTTAAAATTGAAAAATGCGCTCTATCCTAAAGATGAAATGTTTTCAGGGAAAGAGTTGATGAAAATATTTGATAAACCCGCTGGAAAATGGATACAAATTGCAAAAAACAAAATAGAAGAATTGCAAATAGAAAATCCAAGTATTACAAAAGACGGCGCTATTAAGGCTGTAAAGGATTTAAAGATTTTTTAAACGCCCAAGTAGGAGGGTAAATGGACGAGGAAAAACAACCTATAGAAAAGCCGCCTCAAATTAAAAAAGAGAGTATTGATGACATAAAAAAAGAAGAAACCATAGAAAAAACATACGACATAGAAGGTCTCCTTATTGGCGGAGCAATAGGGCTTGCCATAGGAATAGTAATTTCTTTTAACGTTATTTTTGCTATGGAAATAGGCATGTTTCTAGGATTGATAGCTGGAACAAGGAAGAAAAAGAAGAGCAAATAATATTAGCTTGCCAAGGATGCGTTATGCCGGATTTGGAAAAGCCTGACAATCAAAATGATAACGCCCAAAGCGACAATAGCCAGGAGCAAAATATAATAGGGCCGCCTGAACATCTGTCTCAACAAGACGATAACTCCGCCCCGCAATAACAAACATCTCAAGAAAATAAAGAATCCATTTCTTACGAAAACCGCTTGCGCAAAAATGAACCGCCTAAAGAACCAACTGTCCATGAAAAAAATTCTTTACTAAACGACTTAAAAAACAAATTAGCCAATTATAGATGCAATAATAAAAAAAGCAAGACAAAACAGCGACGCCAAAATAGAAGAAAGCAAACAAGAAATTCCTAATCAAGAGCCAAATGCTCCCAAAGCTCGGGAAGCTATTCAAATCGCTCCGCAACAAGAAGAAGCTATACAACCAGAAAACGGCGGAATCGGTCCAAACAATCCAATTCAAGACGAAACGCAAAATATACAACTCGCGACTCAACAACCGCCGGAAGAAAAACCTAAAGATGAACCGAAACAAACTGAAACCAACGAGTCCGCGGCAAATAGCGCGATCCCTTCCGACGAAACGCAAGAAAAACATAACAATGCGGTTGAACAAACCGCAACGCCTCGACCTGAATTAAAACCTGAAGAAATTAAACAACCGCCTTATTGCGAACCTGAACAAAAACATGAAAACATTACGCCGATAACGCAAGAAACGCCTCAAACTGCGACGGCTGCTCCGCAAAAAGACTATTCCAACATTACAACTTTTGGAGAAGCTGACGACGCGGCTTTTGCAGATTTTGGAAAAACAATTGAGCTGAACCAAAAATTTGGCGGAGGATACGCGGGAATAGCAAAAATATACGCCAACCGCGGAGATAAAGAAAAAGCCGTTGAAAACTACGCTCTTTCCAAAAAGCACGACATGAAATATTCAAAGATCGCAGATGTTGAAATAAAAGCTCTTTCAACGTCTTCTTCTTAATTTTTATTGCAACTTTTAAAATTTATTGATTTAACTAGAGCGTCTATCTAATTTTGTAAACTTTGTGCATTTGAACCATTAGATAAACATTGGGGAGTATTTTTCGGGCTTGACGATAAAACCTGTGCAGATTTTGCATAGCGGGAACATTTTTATCAATGGAAGGCTGAAGTATTAAAGATATATTTTTTGAAATACTTTTTATAAGTTCGGCTGATTTTGTTATTTCTTGCAGTTTAGTATTTTTTGTTATAACGCATTTGACATGAGTTTTATTTTTAGAAACTTTCAAAAATTCTTTATGCTCTTTCCAAAAATTTTTCCCGCATTCCGAAGCAAATTTAAAATCCATTGAAACAACGTCGCAAAACTTAATTACTTTTTTTAAATTTTTAGGCAATGTTCCGTTTGTCTCAAGATAAACGCCGAAACCTTTTTCCCGCGACTTCGGCAACAACTCTTTTAAGAAATTTACATAAATCAACGGCTCTCCGCCAGTAATGGAAATAGACGGTTTATCAATATCTAACCGCTTAAAAACGCTCTTATTCTCGGCATAGATAAAACAAATTTCTTTCAATATTTCATCGGAATTCAAATACTTCGCTTTTTTAGAAACTATAGTTGAATAGGATGCGTCGCAATAATCGCATTTTAGATTACAGCCTGCAAACCGCAAAAAAACTTGAGGAAGTCCGGCATACGGTCCTTCGCCTTGGAATGAAAAAAACATTTCGTATATCGGAGCTTTTGTCGCAACTGTCACTTTATTTCCTTCCTAACGACGGATCAAGCAATTTTGCTTCTTTAAAGCCTTTTGCTCTCAACTTACAGGAATCGCATTCCATACAAGGCTTACTATAACCATTGTAACAAGTCCATGTGCGTTCGTACGGAACATTTAACTTCATCCCGAGTTTTATTATTTGAGCTTTATTCATTTTTAAAAGCGGAGTTTGAACGGTTATTTTTGTATTTAAAGCTTTTAACACGCCGTTGTACGCCTTTATAAAATTCGCCGTACAATCCGGATAATTTGAAAAATCCACAGCGTTAACGCCGATAAAAATTGCTTCCGCATTTATTGACTGCGCATAAGAAAGCGCGTAAGAAAGAAACAGCGTGTTTCTCCCAGGAACATAAGTATGCGGAACAGACTTAGGAAGAATTTTATGGACGGGAACTTTCTTATCTTTATTTGTTAAAACATCGTTAGACCAAGGAAGAAATATCTTTACAATTGAATGTTCAGCTTTAACAACTTTTGCAATCTTAAGAGCTGATTTTATCTCTTTCTTATGTCTCTGGTCGTAATCAAACAACAAACAACCGCATTTATATCCTTTATTAATTGCGTAATATAAAACCGTTGTAGAATCTACGCCGCCAGAAAACAGAATTACCGCTTTTTTTGCTTTTGACATATTATCATCCCATTTTAAAATACGCCGCTAAACTTATTTTACAATTATTTAGATATATTTTGATTCTTACACTCTCTGGCAGCAGTGGAACTCTTGCAAAACTTCTGCTTCGTAAGCTTTTGCCTCTGCTGGCTTCATTGCCAAAACCGATGGTTCACGCCGACGAAGTTCCTCATCGTCATTGCGGGCTGGACCCGCACTGTAAATGTCTTTTCTTTTGCATACTCTTCCTTCAGACGCTGAATCAAGTTCAGCACGACGACATAGTTCCCAGTTATTCCTATTGAAGCATGATTGAGCGCAGCTTGCTAACTCTGTGAATGTCTTTATCTTTAGCATAACTCTTCCTTCGGACTTCAATTTGTCATTGCGGGCTGGACCCGCAATCTTGTTTCAATTGTCCGTCATAGCGGACTAGCTCCGCAATCTCAGATGGTATGGCCCACGCCACCCCCGCTGAAAACACTGCTTTGTCTTTATTCATTTGCTTCCTGCGGATCACGTCCGCAATGACAATTTAACCTCTTAAGTTTTACATTCCTTCTCAAATTTACATGCTATTTCTTTCTTCTTTCCAAACGCTATTGCTAACAAACTTACTCCTTCGCTGGCATACTTCTCATAATATTTCTTCTCTTTTATTTGCGTTAACGCTTCTTTTATCATTTCTTCTTTACTTTTTTCTGCGCTATACTTTATCTCTACTACTATTATATCTTTCCCTTTCTTTAGTACTGCAT
>JAITND010000041.1 GCA_031290625.1 Endomicrobium sp.
GTTAACCTTCTTTCTCCTTTTTTCTACGGCGTACTCCGGAATTGGAAATGAAAGAAGAAAGAAAAATAACAGCATGTTTGTAGAAACAAAAGCAGTCGAGTTAAAAAAGTTATAAAACAGAAAAGAAACTACGGCGAGCGAAACAAACAAATACATCTTCTTATCTTTTCCAAATTTTAGTTTTTTTATTACAAAAAAGAAAAAACGGCCAAAACAGCTAAGAAGAAAACAAACCCTATAGCCCCATTTTCAGCTAAAACTTGTAGAAACGCATTATAGCAATATAAAACCATCAACGTTTTCAAGCGATCCGTAAGAAAGAGAAACCGACTTATAATTATTAAATCCTACGCCAAGAAGAAAATTATCCGTTATTACCGCTAAAGAAGTTTTCCAAACCAGCGACTTATCCGAGAGAAAAGAAGTTTTGAGAAGAAAATAAAAAGACACCGTACCGCTCAAAGCAAAAACGGCAGAAAGAATTTTCTTTATATTATCCTCCTAAAATAAACAAAGCGGCTGAAAATATAAAACTTGCGGCACATACGGCAAACAAAGACCTATTAGAACCGGTATAATTAACAATTTTTTTTATCTTCAGACTCTAAAAAACCGCTTAATAAATAAATTCCGCTTCCAGAAAAAAGCAAAAACATTTCATTTCTTACATTGTACTTAAAGTCTGCAAAATAATAAGAGATTACGCAAAATAAAACAAATAAAGAAATCGGAAGCAAATACTTTTTTAAATCAGCTTTAAAGTTGTTGAAAAAATACAAAAGTTATAGAAATAACAACAAAAGACGCTATATTAACGCCTAAATAATCGGAAAACGGGAAGAAACTGAAAATATAAAAATTATGGAGAACAAAATTGTCAGAAAATTAAAATTTTCCGAAGAGGAAGACATTTTAGACTCCTAAAATTTTAGATTCCCACGCAAAAAGCATAGCAAACAACTGAGCCGGTTTAGGAATGAATATAACAGCAAAAGACGCTAATGATAAAAAAGGTCCAAATGAAATATACGTTTCTTTTGGTCTCTTTTTAAACAAAATAAGAATAAGACCAGCTATACTCGCTAAAAACGAAGCTATAAAAATCGCCGCTAAAACCCGTTCCACTCCAAGAAAAGCCCCGACTCCCGCCATCAGTTTTACATCGCCTCCGCCCATAACTTCTTTCTTGTAAAAAAATTCTCCCAACATACCGATTAGAAATAAACTTCCGCCACCGGCAAAAACGCCCAAAATGGAATTAAGAAATTTGAAAAAATAAGTTTCGCCTAAAACAGGATTAAAAAAGCTAAACAATAATCCAAGGGCAAATAACAGAAACGGCGCTATTACAGGAATCAATTTGTGAAAATAGTCCACAACTGAAACTGAAATTAAAGAAATGGCAAAAAAAGAAAACATAAAAAACTGCAATGAAAAAGAAAATTTGCAAAAAAGAAAAGCTAAAGAAATAGCGGAAATAAGATTGACGGGCAAGCTTTTATGGACTGCGTTTCCGATTTTAAAACCTATATACAGAACAATCAAAATTTTAAGATAAAAAAGAGCCATCTCTATAATTTACTCCAATCGCCGTGGGAACAATTAATCCAAATCTGTCCCTTTAGTCTTCCATTAGAATCAGGAGTATCGTCAACTTTATATGCCCAACCGCCGGAATCTGTATTTTTGTCAAGATTAGTTATTGTTATCTGATTTGATTTTTTATGATGAGGAAGATAAACATATGGAATCTTTTCTATGCACCTTTTTTCCACAAGCTCTTTAGAGATGTTACCGCCCGGATATCTACCGTTGTTATCGCTGTAATATACGGCAATCGCGCTTCTCAAGGAAGCAAGACCTCTTTTTGCGGCAATTTCCTTAGATTGCGCTAACACGCTAAAACATTTATAAACAGTAAGGAATACAAGCAATCCTATAACCGCAATTGCCGCCGCTACTTCAATTTTGTTAATTCGCATATTCGCCTTTTATCTATTTCCAAATCGCTTTTTTAATTCCAACTCAACGCATTTAGGCACAAAAGATTTTGTGCTTCCGCCGAGCATAGATATTTCTTTTACCATGCTAGAAGAAAGAAAAGTATAAGATTGATCTGGCGTAAGGAATATAGTTTCAATTTTTTTATTCAGTTTTCTGTTCATCAAAGCCATTTGAAATTCGTATTCAAAATCCGAAAGCGCTCTCAATCCCCTTATTACCACAAAAGAATTTATCTTCTCAAGATAATCGGCTAAAAGCCCTGAAAAAGGCAAAACCTCAACATTTTTTAAATTTGCGACAGATTCCCGCAACAAGTCAATTCTCTCTTGCAGCGTAAAAGTATGTCTTTTGTTAATATTATCCGTAACGGCAACTATTATCTTAGAAAATAAATTAGAGGCTCTAATTATAATATCCAAATGTCCGTTTGTAGGAGGGTCAAAACTACCTGGATAAGCCGCTGAAAAATTTCTGTTCATGACGAATTTTATATCAATTTTAAACTTAATGTGTCAATTAAAGAACTATTAAGACTTAATAGACTCTATTTTCCTTTATATTATAATCGCAAAATAGAAGCTATACGTCTGAGAACAAAGTCTCCGGACTGATGACCGTACTTGTCGTTGACTTCTTTAAAGCAATCTATGTCCAACACTCCTAAAGAAAAAGGTATCTTATTGATCCATGAACGATTCAGTTCTTCGCTCAATCTTTCTTTAAAATAAATGTTTGTATAAAGCCCTGTCAAACCGTCGGTTATTGCCAAAGTTTATAGAAGTAAAAATTATTTAACGCTGTAGATATAATGACTGAAAGCATTGATAACTGCTGTAAGTTTTCCTACGAAAAAAAACTCTCATGGCGAGATGATCCTTCCAAAACGCCCCAAAATATCCCGTTAAACTCAATAAAAGCTGCGACAATAGACATCTTTTCGTCAGATATATTCTCAAAACGATTGTCTTGCTTAATATTGTAAACTATCAAAGGATTAGACGTCCGCTTTACATAAGAAACAATCTCATCGTTACTACCATACTTTCTTAATTTCCAAATTCCTCTACCAAAGAACCTAAAGGGAATATCTTCCGATTTACGTATTATTTCTTTTTCGCTTAGAGAATCGTGAAATGCTTGAAGAATATCACCTATTTTTCTAAAGTTTTCAATTTGTCCGAACAAATTGTCGCTTATCCTGTTATTTTCAGAAATAGCGAACTCTTTTTCGGCAATTATTTTGTTTAAATAGTCGCGTTCAATTAGAAATTTATTTTCAACATTAATACATCTTCTTTTGTAAAGTTCAAGAACTAAGTACGCGCCAAATATTGCCAAACACTCAAATAACAATATGTATATTTCAGCTTTTACCTCAACAAAAAACAAACATTCTAAAACGCCCGCGACAATAGCGATAGAAGTTAAAATTCCGCTGAAAATACTTCCTGAAAAGTAATAAAGTATTATTACAGGAACGGCAATGATTGGAAAATACATAACCGGGTGTTTAAACAAATTAACAGCCCAAACAATAAAAAAAATTCCCGAAGCTATAGGCGGAAAAGAATCATAAATAATATTTATAGCGCTTCTGTCTATTTTATTTTTTTGCATAATTAGCGTTCAACCGCATACCAGAAGTATACTCTGTAATCAGCTTTTTTTCAACCTGTTTTTGCAAGTTTCTATTGATAAACATAAAATTCTTCGCCCAAATATCGTTCTTTAAATTTGAAGGCCAGGCTACCCATAAACTATTTCTACCGCTAATAATACGACATTCAACTTCTATATCATCGCCAAAAATCACGGAAGCAAACGCTTTCGTGGCGCTATTGTTTTTTAGAACTGACATCTTATTAACTTTAAAGGACGTTATGCATTCCCCTGAAAACGTTTTATTATGCATTAAAGCGTCTAACAAAGAATTTCTAAAATCCCTTTTTAAAATCGAAAATTGTTGATAAATTTTGCGTTTGCCTTTGTATTGAGGAAATGCCAAACGATCGTTTCTTAAAAATATATTCAAAATTTTAATATCATTGTTCAAAACAATCTCATAAGACTCGGCATTTTTTTTAATTTTAGTGATTTTCATATCGGCAAACAGCGCAGATGAAAACATCAAGCGCAATGATGCGGCGACAAGAATCAAGACTCCGGTTCGTAAAGACGGGATTACCATTATTTTATATTTGAAACATTTATTTTATGTTTTGATATTTTTTCCAACAATTCACAATAATACAAAAGGTTAGGATTATATTTAATAAGAATTTGCAAACTATCCGTTAAAACTTTTACGTCTAGTCCTTTGAGATCTTTAGGCATAGGAAGCAACTTCGGAATTCCAAGCCTCCGCGAAAGACTTGGAGATATTTTTACGATCTTTAGAGATAATTTCGGCGCAATATATTTTAAAATAGATTCTTCGTCTTCAATATTCTGTTCTGAACGCAGCAACAAAACCAAATCTTCAATGCCAAACAAAAGAATAGGCTCGTAGTTTATCTTACGCTTGTCCTCAAAATTTGCCAATGCAAGATCAAACTCTTTCTTCATTTTTGTCTTGCATTGAGCCGCTTGTTCTTGAAAACTTAACGGATACACAAAAGCTATAAGCTCATTTTCGCTGTCATGGTAGAGTATAAAACATTCGGCATAGAACATTTCGCCGCAGACAGGGCATGATACTAGGTTAATTTCACCAGCTATCAAAGCTTCTTTTAATTCGGGGTTGGCTGCAACGCTTATAGCGGAAAGCAAATTCGCCTCAAAGAGATGTCCTTGAGGACATTTTATTTCTTCAAAATTAGAAATCGTCATAGAAAGATTTTATAAATTATCCGAAAATTTATCAATATTTATTCGTTTCAGTTGTCATTTGAATATCTTTCTTTGGCTAACGTCTTTTGACTTTTGAAAATAGCCTATCGTAGTACAAGGATTATCCCAGCGATATATTCTTATAAAAGAACCTTCATCGCGCTCGTCAAATAAAGCTTCGTCTATCGCCATATTCATAACGACATTTCTATGAGTATCTTTAATCCAATGAAGCGTCTTTTCCTGTTTCTCTCTCGTATTTAATCATTTCCTGCTTTTTCTTCAAGCCGCCTGAGGCGGAATACCCTCCAAGTTTGCCATCGCTTCTTATGACTCTGTGGCAAGGAATTATCGGAGCAAAAGGATTTTTTGCCAATGCCGTTCCTACGGCTCTTGCAGCTTTCGGCGCGCTTATTTTTTCGGCAATCTGTTTATAGGTCGACGTTTTACCCGCAGGTATGTTAAAGCAAGCAGCCCAAACTTTAACATAAAAAGCTGGATATTTATTCATTTTCTTAATAATATTTTCAGGTATCTTTCTCATTCCTTTTTGTAAAATCGTTAAAAATTTGTTTTTCCTCTTCCGTCAAATTCTGTTTTTCCAAATAAGAAATAGCTTTTTTCACATTATCTTCTCCCCACAACTCCTTCAGACTAATATTCCAGTTTTGTTTCATATAATTTAAAATCAAGCGTTTATCAACCGCTATAATAGGCGCATATCGTTTTCTAAAAACCTCTTTTGCTTTTTTATCGTCTAATTTTTCAGATCCTTTTATATATAAAAATATCATTGAACTTATTTCGTGTGTTAAATTCGTATCATAATTTCCACACTTTAATATTTGTTCGGGAGTTAATTCTTTTAATCTTTTAAAAAATACCTCTTGATAATAATTATTATCTGTTAAGTGGACAAGAAGATAACAGCATACTAAACTTTTCATATTTTGTAAAATATCTTCAAGAAATACTTTATCATCACTAAAATTACTGATAATAAACCTAACAAAAAACTCATCATAATTAGTAATAAGAGAATACTCTTTAG
>JAITND010000033.1 GCA_031290625.1 Endomicrobium sp.
ACAAAAACAAATCTTTTAAAATTTTTACTATAAAACAAATCAAAGACGCAAATAGAAAGAAAAATAGATGAAATTTTATATAACCACGCCAATTTATTATGTAAACGATATTCCTCACATAGGTCATTCATATACTACTATTGCGGCAGACATTATGGCAAGATGGAAAAGATTAAATAATTTTGACGTTTTCTTTCTTACAGGCGCAGACGAACATGGCGCCAAAATTTCCGAAGCCGCTAAAGTTAAAGGCAAAAGTCCGAAAGATCTTTGCGACGAGATGAGCGCTAAATTTAGAGAAACTTGGGAACTTTTAAATATTTCTAACGATGACTTTATCCGCACCACGCAACAGAGGCATTTTATTGCTGTTGACAATATAGTACAAACTTTGTTTGATAAAGGTTTAATCTTTAAGAAAAAATATGAGGGAATGTATTGCGTTGGCTGCGAAAGATTTTACGCTAAAAAAGATTTAGACGAAAAAGGCTGCTGTCCTTTTCATAAAACAAAACCTATTTTGCAATCCGAAGAAAATTACTTTTTTAAATTATCTTCTTTTCAAGACGGTCTTTTGGATAGAATAACCGATATTAACCACAAAGAACACATAGACGTACAACCTGAAGAAAGAAGAAACGAGATTATTGGAAAATTAAAACTTGGTCTTGAGGACGTAAGTTTTTCTAGAAGCGCTATTGAGTGGGGAATACCTTTACCTTTTGACAAATCTCAAACTGCTTATGTTTGGGTAGATGCTCTTATAAATTACATAACGGCGATCGGTTACCCAAGCGATGAAACTAAATTTAAAAAATATTGGCCTGCCGATATTCATTTAATGGCAAAAGATATTCTGTGGTTCCACTCGGTAATTTGGCCCGCAGTTTTGATGGGCGCGGAACTGCCTCTTCCTAAAACTGTATACTCGCATGGATTTTTTACTTTAAACGGCAATAAAATGTCAAAGTCTTTAGGCAATGTAATATCTCCCCAAGAGCTTGTAGACGCGTACGGTGTTGACGCCGCAAGATATCTTGCCGTTACTTTGATGCCGTTTGGTCCCGACGGCGATATTTCTTGGCGAGGGTTAACGTTGAAGTACAATACGGATCTGGCAAACAATCTTGGCAATTTAATTTCAAGAACTCTTAAAATGGCTGAGGAAAATTTTAACTTAAAAATTCCGCAAGTTGTTCCGGATTTAGAGCTTGCCAAAAATGTCGCTGGAATTTTAAAAGAGGTTTTTGCGCGTAATATGGACGGTTTGCAGCTGCATAAAGCCGCCGAGGTTTTGCAAAATGCAATTACTCTTGTAAACAGACAAATAGAGGCGGACGCTCCTTGGAAACTTGCAAAAACAGATATAAATAAACTCGAGGTATGCATATATTCTTATTTGCAGGCGGTAGCCGTTATAGCAATGCACTTGCTTGCGTTTATGCCGACTCTTACTGAAAAAATTTGGCGGATTATAGGAGCTGCCGGAAATATAAACGATATTGCAAAAAAATATTTTACCGATGGCATAATTCCTGAAAACGGCTTTTCTATTTCTAACGCCGATTTGCAAATTCCTGGAATTCTTTTCCCTCGCATATCTTAGCGTTTTGTCGTTATTCCCAACGCTCTAGTTGCGGTACAATGGCAATAAGGAAATAAAATGATTATAGATACGCATGCGCATTTGTCAGATGAGAAATTTGATATAGACAGAAATGTTGTTATGGAAAGGGCTTTTAACGCTGGAGTGGAAAGAGCTATAGAGATATCCTGCGAGCCGCAGTATTGGGATAAAGCTTTAGAGCTTTCAAAACAAAATAATATTTTTGCGGCGTTTGGCATTCATCCAAATGACGTTGAAAAAGCGTCAGGCGAAGATTACAAGAAACTTGAACTCCTTATTCAAGAAAAAAAATGTATAGCTGTCGGCGAGATAGGATTGGATTATCACTATGATTTTTCTTCTCAGAATGCGGAGCTGCAAAAAGAATCGTTTGCTAGACAGTTGGATTTTGCCATTAAGCACGACAAGCCTGCGATAATCCATAGCAGAGATGCGAACGACGATGCTGTGGATTTTCTAAAGGCGTATAAATCTGTTACGAAAGGTGTTATACATTGTTTCTCAGGAACGCCGCGACAAGCAAAAGAGTTTATTGCTTTGGGCTTTTTGCTCGGGATAGACGGACCTGTGACTTATAAAAAATCTGTTGATTTAAAACAGACGGTTTTAGAAACAGATTTAAGTAATTTATTGGTTGAAACAGATTGCCCTTATCTTTCTCCTCAAAAGTATAGAGGGCAAAGAAACGAACCGTCTTATGTGGTTGAAACTTTAAAAGAAATCGCAGCGATAAAGAACATGCCTTTTGACGAAGCGGCAAAAATTACAACGCAAAATGCAGTAGAGCTTTTTAGTTTGTAGAGGAAGTATGAATACTATTTCTTATGTTTTTGGAGACAATCTTTATCTTAATATAACAAACAGATGCGCTATGGCGTGTCCTTATTGTATAAAGCACAAATGGACTAATAAGTTTAACGGCGACAATTTAAAACTTGAAAGAGAACCGTCGGTCAAAGAAGTTATAGAATCGATTGATGATCCTAAAAAATATAAAGAAGTTATTTTTTGCGGGTATGGCGATGCTCTTATAAGAATATGGGAAGTGAAAGAAATTGCCAAATGGATAAAAGAACGCGGAGGGAAAGTTAGAATAAATACCGCAGGGCTTGCTAACGCCTACCACGCCAAAAATATATTGCCTGAGCTTAAAGGGTTGGTAGATGTTATTTCCGTAAGTCTGAACGGTTCAAATCCTGAGGAACACAATAAAATAAACAATCCTATGTTTAAAGAAAAATCTTTTGACGAAATAGTAAAGTTTGCTAGCGAAGCAAAAAAGTATATGCCTGAGGTTGTAATAACGGCGGTGGAATTTACGGGTTTTGACGTATCAAAAGTTAAAGAAGTCGCGGACAAACTCGGCGTTCGTTTTAGATCGCGTCCATATTTAGATGATGAAAAATAATTTAATAAATATTTTAAAATTGTCATGCGTTGCATTTGGCATTTTTATATTGTCAAAAGCAATTTCTGAACCGCCTTATATATATGCAAGAGCTTTCATAAAGGCCGACGGCAAAACTTACGCGGTAAAACCGTATAAAAACATATCTTTAAAAACTATTTTACAACAAAATAATATTGTTCTTGGCGAGAATGATATAGTTTCAAGAGATGCTAATAAACCTATAAAACCCTTTCAGACTATAAAAATAATAAGAGTTTCCAAGGAACAAAAGGAAGTAACAAAACAGTTTCCGTTCAGAGTAATGCGGAGCAAAAAATATAATTCCAATCTTAGAAAAGTCGAGCTTCAAAAAGGGATGGAAAAAAGCATAATAAAAACGATAAATGAAATTTTTTACGATGGAATATTACATGAAACAATTATTGTAAACGAGAGTATAAGAGCAAAAGAATTCTATCGCTTGTTATTGCTTGACAAAAACGGCAAGGTGGAAAAAGATTACAATTTGTCCAAAGCTAAAAGTATTAAAATGATAGCTACTGCTTATTATCCCGGAGATCCTCTTGCTTGGGGCGATGGAAAAGTTACAGCGTTGGGTCAAAAAATGCAGCGAGGAATAGTAGCCGTTGATCCTAAGGTTATACCATTAAGAACCCGTTTATTCATTACAGGTTACGGTTACGGATACGCTGGCGATACTGGCAATCTCATCAAAGGCAACCGCGTGGACTTGGGAGTAAACAACGCTCAAGAAGAAAAAGCATGGATGCACAAGAGAAGTAACCGTCTATATTTTGGAAAAATCCAACGCTTACTAGTATTTCCGTACGATGCCTAAGAGGGCGGTAGATTATATCATCTAATTATTATTCGTCGTTAATGTTTTGACGCATACTTTTGAGAATACGTATCTAAAACTTCATTTATCATAGTTTGATATTTTACATTGTATTTTTTTGCATTCTGCTTAAAAAAACTCAAACTACGTTCAGTTTCCTCATTGTCATATTTCTTTTTAAAATCTTGCAATGATATACAATATAAGTCGCCTTTCGCGCAGGGAATGCAAGACTTTTCTTTCGTAAGCGCGTCTTTCCAATCTGCAAGATTTACTATAGCCAAAGTATTGATTGGCATCATATTTATATTTTTCCGTCAAATCATCTATTTGCGATGTAATATAAAAATAATTTATATCAGTTTCTGTCTTATGGATTATGATAATGGAATGTTCTTGACTTGTATATGTTGCAGGTAATGGCGCTCTATATGCAATCCATTTTCTTAATGAGATGAAGTCAAAAGGAAGAGTGAGTTTCATGAAAATCTGCTTTTAGTATTTTCAAGAATTTCTCGTCTTCCTTAAATGGGTCGTCGGTTATTCCGGCAGAATTAGAAAAAACTATTTTTTGCGGATTTTCAAAAAAATCAATAGGCATCATAGGAACTCTTTTGGCTCCGTTTCTTATGGCTTCTTCGTGTTTATTCCATTCAGGATAGTCATGTGAAATATCGCTTAATTGAGACTGGTTAAACTTCCCGTATATCTTTATTGCAAAGTCTAAAGCTTTCTTAAAACTCTTGGAAAGCTCATCATCGCCTTGCTTTTTTATTACGCGCTCAAATTCGCTTTTTTCCTCTACTTCTTCAATCAAATTTCTTTCCGCAGAGTTTGCCTTGTTAGGCATTTGTTTTAAAAGAACGTTATATGCGGCGGACGCAACCGGTCCTCTTGCCATTGCAAAATAGTCATCGCCTGATGCAATAAATCCAAAGTGTCTTATGTGATATCTATCTGCAAAAAACATAAGCTTAAGCAAATATGTAACATCATATTTTGCCTGATTATCCTGAGACGCTTTGCTTTGCAAATAATACAAAGCCTGTAAAATTTTCCTTACGGAAACCATATTAAAACTCCATTTTAATCTTTCTGATAAATTATAACGCAATTTTATGCTTTATGCAAACCTTTAAATTTTTCAAACTTCGCAACCGTTTCTTTCATTACTCCGGCGCGGTCAAGTCCAGCGGTAATGAGGTAATTTGACAAACTTCTATTTTCACTTTCAACCGCCGCTTCTAAAATTTGTCATTATTTTGTCGTTACAATATTTGTTTTAGGCTGTCTTAAATTGCTCTATTTGTATTAAGAAAAATACGAAACGTCGTATTGCAATGTTGATTTTGTGGAAATATCGTCGGAGAAAAAACGCTATTGAAATGCCGAGAGCGGGACTTGAACCCGCACGCCGCCTAAGCAACTTGAGATTTTGAGTCTCACGTGTCTGCCAATTCCACCACCTCGGCTCTCAAAGAACGCGCTTATTTTACCAAAAAGACTATTTCCCGTCAAATTTGATTATATTGCAATTTCAAAATTTGACTACTAATAAGGCAAATTATAAAATAGCGTTTTGCCGTTAAAGATTTAGTTAAATGGAGTTTAAAAATATGGAAATAAGACCGGCAAAAGTTTCTGACGTAAAAGGTATGCATGCCCTTGTCGAGCATTATGCCAATAACAAAGAGATGCTACACAGATCCTTAAATGCCATATATGAAAATATACAGGAATTTGTTGTTCTTGAAAATGAAGGCAAAATAATAGCTTGCGGAGCTTTGCGCGTTTCTTGGGAAGATTTGGCTGAGATAAGGGCTTTAGCGGTATCTGAAGAGTATAAAGGACAAGGCATAGGCGGAAAAATAGTTAAAAGACTACAAAAAAATGCCAAAGAGCTGGGAATACAAAAAGTTTTTACGCTTACTTTTAAGCCTGAATTTTTTAAGAAACTTGGTTATGTTGAAATTCCAAAAGAAGCGCTTCCTCATAAAATATGGAGCGAATGCGTTAATTGCTATTTGTTTCCAGATTGCGGAGAAGTTCCGCTGCTTTTTTCTTTAAATTGAATTTCAGCCTAAGACTTAACCGGTATTGACACGCGGCCGTGAAAATAAATACAATTGATGCAGTTGAATAATATATCTTCGGGGAAGGCGAAGGCGTCTAATGTTTTAGGCTCCTATTCCTTACCGGCAGTGATAGAAGCTTAGCTTCTTAAGCCTGCGACTCCGCAAAATAATGCGGACTGAATCCGTGAGAATCGGGTGCCGACGGTGGTAGTCATAGAGCTTTAGTCCGGATGCGAGAAGATAAATATAGTTCCGTTTGCAATCCCCCGAAACATTTTTTTGTTTTGAGGGCTTCTTTTATATGAATAAAAAATACATGCGTATGGCTATAGCGCTTGCCAAGAATGGTAAAGGAAAAGTTTATACTAATCCTTTAGTGGGCTGCGTTATTGTTAAAGATAATAAAGTTGTCGGCAAAGGTTGGCATAAATATTTTGTCGGCAATCATGCTGAAATTAACGCTTTACGCGATGTCGGCAAAAATGCAAAAGGCGCGGATTTATACGTTACGCTTGAACCGTGCGACAGTTACGGCAAAAGACCGCCATGCGCGCTTGCAATTATAAAAGCGGGAATAAAGAGAGTATTTTTTTCTTTACCTGATAAAAACGTTTCTGGCGGCAAAGAATTACTTGAAAAAAATGGAATAGAAGTTTATGCGGGATTGTTGAAGAAAGAAGCTAAAGTTCTTGTTAAAGAGTATCTTGAGTTTTTACGAGCTAAACCTAAGGTAACGGTTAAAGCCGCTATCGCGCTTGACGGCAAGATTGCGACCTGCGATTACGATTCAAAATTGATAACCTCAGACAAATCAAGAAATTTAGTCTATAAGATTAGATCTTGCTACGACGCCGTTCTTGTTGGTTCAAATACGGCGCTTAGAGATAATCCATTTCTTACTTCGCATTCTAAAAATCTAAAAAATCCTGTCAGGGTCGTTATAGACTTAAAGCTTAGAACGCCTAAACATTATAACTTGTTTGACGGAAGCGTTCCGACAATTGTTATTTATGATTCAAAAATAGACAATATTCCAAGATATTTATCGGATAGAGACGGGGTTATTTTAACTCCCGTCGATACGAAAGCCGCGAAAGAAGATTTTGGCGTAATAATAAAAAAGTTAAATTCTTTATCTATAAAAAGGATTTTAATAGAAGGCGGCGGCGAAATAATTGCGTCGGCTTTATTTTCTAATGCTGTTGACTATATATATTTATTTGTCGCGCCAAAAATTATCGGCGGAAGAAACGCTGTCCCCGTTGTCGGCGGGACAGGCGTAAAGAAAATTTCCGAAGCCTTAAACGTTACAGAGATGAAAATAAAAAAGATAGGATCAGATTTTCTTATAACAGGGCGGATAAGGAAAGGTTAATGTTTACGGGACTAATTGAGGATATTGGAACGGTTAAAAGTATTTCTTCTTCCAAAATTGAAATAGAGTCAAAATTTAACGATATTTCAAAAGGCGACAGTATTGCGGTAAACGGCGTATGTTTGACGGCGGGTTCTGTAAACAAAAATGTTTTTGCGGCGGATTACAGTCCGCATACCGATAAGACTACGACGCTTTCAAAGCTAAAACAAGGTTCAAAAGTAAATTTGGAAAGAGCTTTGACGCTTTTATCGCGACTTGGCGGACATATAGTAAGCGGGCATGTTGACGGCGCGGCTAAGATAGACAAAATAGAAGTTTTAAAAGAGTTTTATAGGGTTAAATTTTTATGCGGAAAGAATATTTTGAAATATTGCGTTGATAAAGGTTCAATTGCCGTCGACGGTATAAGTTTAACAATCGCGACTGTGCGTTCCGTTGGTTTTGAAGTCTTTATAATACCGGAAACTTTTAATAATACGACTATGCGATTAAAAAAAGCGGATTCTGAAGTTAACGTTGAAACGGATATCCTCGCAAAATATATAGAGAAGTTTGCAAAAAAAGAATCAAGCGGTATTACGACTGAAACGTTGAAGGAGTTTATGACGGAATGAAGAACGATGTTTTTGTAACAATTGAAAGAGCTATAAAAAATATTAAAGCGGGCAAACCCGTTATTGTTGTCGACGATCTAGACAGGGAAAATGAGGGCGACATAGTTGTCGCCGCTCAAAAGATTACCCCGCGGCTCATAAATTTTATGACAAAGTACGCAAGGGGGCTTATATGCGTTCCTATGAAACGAGAACGTTTGGAAGAGCTTGAAATAGGCGATATGGTTGAGAAGCCTACTGAAAAAAAAGGCTGTTCTTTTACTGTGTCTGTTGATTACAAAATAGGGACGGCTACGGGGATATCAGCCTATGACAGAGCTATAACGGTAAAAAAACTTATAGATAAAACCGCTGAGGCAAAAGATTTTGCAAGACCGGGACACATGTTTCCGTTAAGCTACAAAAACGGAGGCGTTTTAGTAAGAGCTGGACATACGGAAGCCGCGGTAGATTTAGCCGAACTTGCCGGACTTTATCCTGCGGGAGTTATCTGCGAAATAATGAACGAAGACGGAACAATGGCAAGAACGCCGGATTTAATAAAGTTTGCGAAAAAACATAAATTGAAAATAGTAACAATCGCCGAGCTTATAAATTATCGCGGGCGCGCTGAAAACTTTGTCAAAGAAGTTGTCGCTGTTGATTTGCCTACAAGGTATGGCGACTTTAAGATGATTTTGTTTGAAGACGTTATAACAAAAGAGTCGCATTTAGCGGTAGTAAAAGGCAATGTTAAAAATAGAAAGAATGTTTTGGTAAGAATTCATTCGTCGTGCGAAACTGGCGATATTTTTCATTCTTTAAAATGCGACTGCGGCGATCAGCTTGAAACGGCTCTTAAAGCGATTGAGCAGAAAGGGCAAGGCGTGCTTTTATACATGCATCAAGAGGGCAGAGGTATAGGTCTTGTAAATAAATTGAAGGCTTATCGCCTGCAAGAACAAGGGCTTGACACTGTGGAAGCTAACGTAGCTTTAGGGTTTCCGCCGGACTCAAGAGATTACGGGATAGGCGCTCGGATGCTTTCGGAGCTTGGCGTCAAAAGCGTAAGCCTCATGACTAACAACCCTAAAAAAATAGTAGGGCTTGAGGGGTATGGTTTAAAAATAGCGAGGAGAATTCCTGTTGAAATTAATCCGACAAAATCTAACAAAAGATATTTAAAAACCAAAAAAGAAAAAATGGGACACATCTTAAAAATAGTTTAGCTACGGAGGGAACAGATGAAAGTTATAAACGGACAATTGAGAGCGGATGGGAAAAAGTTTGCAATAGTGGCGTCAAGATTTAATGAATTTATTACAGGAAAGCTTATATCAGGCGCGCAAGATATGCTTACAAGACACGGGGCGTCAGACGATGATATTTCGGTTTATTGGGTGCCGGGAGCTTTTGAAATTCCTGCGGTTGCAAAAAAGATAGCCGATGCAAAAAAAGTCGACGGAATAATTTGTTTGGGTTGCCTAATAAGAGGCGCGACTGCGCATTTTGATTACGTTGCCGCCGAAATGTCAAAGGGAGTCGCTTCTGTAGGTCTTAATGGCGGGATCCCCGTAGTTTTTGGAGTTTTAACCACAGAGTCCGTAGATCAGGCTATAGAAAGAGCGGGAACAAAAGCGGGCAACAAAGGCGCGGATGCGGCGATGAGCGTTATTGAAATGGCGGATTTATATTCCCGAATTAAATAGCGGAATTTGTTGTTTAGGGAAAATGATATTTGATAGAATGTCGCTGTCGTTTTGTTAGATTGTAGGATTTGAGGCGTAATGAAAACGGCGAAAAGATTTTTAAGAAATATATGAAAATGGACAAATTAGACGTCTTAATAAAAATTGCGTTACAAGAAGACGGCGCTTTCAACGACGTTACTTCAAAAAATTTTGCGCCGGAAAATAAAAAAGCAAAGGCTGTCGTGATAGCTAACGGAGACGGCGTGCTTGCGGGCGGCGACGTTTTTGTTAAAGTGTTTAAAACGCTTGACGGCAGTTGCAAAGCCGCGATAAAAAAGAAAGACGGCGAGACTCTTCAAAAAGGCGATGAAATTCTTGAAATAACTGGTCCTGCGAGAACAATTTTGTCTGGAGAAAGAACGGCTCTTAATTTTTTGCAATATATGTCTGGGATAGCGACTTTAACAGACGGCTTTGTAAAAGCTGTCGCAGGCGGCAAAGCAAAAATCTACGACACGAGAAAAATCCTTTCCGGATATAGAGAGCTTGCTAAATACGCGGTTAAGTGCGGCGGCGGAAGTAATCACAGAATGGGGCTTTCGGATATGGCTCTTATAAAAGACAACCATCTAAAACTTATAAAAGATTTGACTTTTGCAGTGTCTGAGTTTAGAGAAAAATACAAAAATATTAAAGTTGAAGCGGAATGTGAAAATTTGTCGGAAGTTAAAAACGCTTTAGCGGCTAAAGCCGACGTTATAATGCTTGATAATACGACTTTTGAGACCGCAAGCGGTATGATTAGCCTTATAAGAAAAAGTTCAACTCAAGATTATAAACCGGAGATAGAAATTTCCGGCGGGGTAAATGCGCAAACCGTAAAAGAGTTTGCAAAGCTTGATATAGATAGAATTTCTATAGGAATGATAACGCATTCCGCGCCGGCTTTGGACGTAACTTTGGAAGTGTCAATAGATTAATATGAATATTCTTAAAATCCTCAGATCTAAAGAATTTGCCTCAGGCAATGCCATCGGTGAAATTTTAGGAATTTCAAGAGCCGCGGCGCATAAACAAATCAACGCTTTAAAACAAATAGGATACAAAATAAAATCATATTCCAAAGGATATGTTCTTGTCAATGGTAAGAATCTTTTCAACGAATATGAAATAGAAAGCAAATTAAAAGAACCTCTTAAAATCTGCAAGACGGTAAAATACTATAAACAGTTGCCGTCAACGCAAACTGCGGTAAAAAAACTTGCCCAAAATGATTTTGAAGAAGGCGTTATTGTCGTTTGCGAGAAACAAACAAGCGGGTACGGGCGAATCAAAAGGGCGTGGAGTTCTAATGCGGGAGGTCTTTGGTTTTCAATATTGCTAAAGCCCTCAATACGTCCTGACGAAGCGTCTAAGTTGGCGTTGCTATTGAGCGTAGCGTTAAACAGAACTCTTAAAAAATATAAAGTTGTTTCAGAAATAAAATGGCCTAACGACGTTTTTGTAAATGGTAAAAAAATAGCTGGAATAATAATAGAAATGTCTGCCGAACAAGATAGGATAAACTGGGTTGTCGCGGGCGTAGGCATAAACGTTAACAATAAACTCCCAAAAGAGTTGGCTGATATTTCTATTTCTCTTAAAGAAGTTTTAGGGAGAGAATTGGACAGAACCGAATTTCTTACGGAACTTCTGGCTAAATTTGAAGAGATATATAGCGATTTTTGCGATAATGGATTTGAAATATTTGCGCAGGAGTATAATCGTAATATTGCCTACAAGAATGAAATTGTTGCTATTGACGATGGTTATAATATCGTATCAGGCGTAAACTTGGGCGTAGATAAAGACGGAAGACTTATAGTCGACGGTAAAATTGGATTAAAAAAAATAATATCAGGAACTTTGAGGCTTCAGAAAAAATGAAATTAAAAATCACCGCGTTGATTTTATGTATTGCGTTTCTTTCATCTTGTATGCCTAAACGCGCCGCGTATCCCGCTCCCAACTCTTTTGTAGATGTTTCAAGAAGTATGAAAACGCCGTATTTTTGGATATCAAAGATAGAAAATCCAGACAAGGTAATCCTTTCAAAAAAAGAAACGCTTTCTTTAAACAAACGTACTAGAAACGCGGGTTATCTAGCGAATGTTTTTAATTTAAATTCTAATTTCTGCGAGTCATTATTGAAGAAGGACCATCGTAAAGTTGTTAAAAAGTATTCTAAATATTATGATTCGTCTTTAAAACGCGTCGGCAAAAAGAGTCTGGAATCGTTAGTAAGCGCAATAAGCTGTAATTTGGCGACTGAGAAATCTTTTGCAATAACAACCGGCTATGCGCAATTAAGGATTTTGCCGACGTCAGAACCCCTTTATTCATCTTTAAGTTCGACAAATTTGGACAGACTTCAACAAACGCAACTTGATTTTGCCTCTCCGTTGGCCGTTTTCTTTTCTACGCCGGACGAACGGTGGTATTATGTAGTTTCCGAAATAGCGGAAGGATGGGTAAAGTCCGACTCAATTGCTTTTGGTCCAAAAAAGGATATAGAAAAGTATAAAAAGAGAAAAGATATTGCAGTGGTCGTTTCAAAACAAGCCGATTTATACGATAACGCAAAGACGACCGTTTTTTACGATAATGTAAGAATGGGGTCCGTCCTGCCGATTGTTAAGAAAACCGACGATATTGTTGAAGTTGAAATTCCGCTTGCGCAAAATGACGGAAAGTTGGGCTTTAAAAAAGTTTTTGCGAAAAGAGCCGATGTTTCGTTAGATTTTTTGCCTTATACGCAGCGCAATATTATAACGCAAGCGTTTAAATATATTGATATGCCTTATGGATGGGGTGATGATAGCGGCTATCCTGACTGCTCAAGCTTTATAAGGCAGATTTTTTCATGTTTTGGCGTAGTTTTTCCAAGGAATTCTTACGCCCAAAGCCAAGTGGGAAGAGTCGCGATAAATTTTGATAAACAGTTGACGATAAAACAAAAAATAGAGAAGATATTAGAAAAAGGTCGCCCCGGGATAACAATAATGTATTTCCCCGGACATATAATGTTATATTTAGGCGACTATAACGGCAAGCCGTATATAATTCACTCTTTGGGAGAGTACGGCGTAGACGCTAAGACGGTATATATTTTTAAAATGGTTGCCGTAACAGGCATGTCTGTTGGAGAAAATTCCAAAAGAAAATCGTTCGTTGAGAGATTAACTTTAATGAAGATTATAAAATGAAAAAAATAAAAATATTTTTCTACATACTTTTTTTGCTTGATATTTTGGCTAGCTGCGTTGTGGCGGTCGTCGCAAGCGCTGCGGCGGGAGCAGCGACGGCTGTAGCGTTGCTTTCGCTAAATATAACCGTTTATGTTATAATACTCAAAGCGGATAAAGCGGGCAACCGTGGGCCAAAGTAACAAAACTTCTGCATATAAAAATATGCTCATGGTATCAACGCTCTCAGGAGCGTTTGGAGTATATTTTCTTTATAAGGGTTTTAAAAGTTTAGCTTGGTTTTTAATAGGCGTTTGGGCTGTCGTCGGTATTGTCGTAAGAGCGTTCATAATAATAGATAAAAAATCGTCAAAAAATAGAAAGGAGATTTAAAATGGAATTGTTTAAGATGGCAAAAGAAGCTATGTCTATGAGAAGCAAGTTTAGAGAGATGGATAAAAAGTTGAAATCTCGCGTTATTGATGTTGAATATAAAGGCGTTAAAATACAAGTAAACGCTAAGAATGAATTTTTGAGTTTAAGTATTCCTGAAGATTTTCTTAAAGAAAAAAAAGAAAAAGTTGAAAAAGTAGTTCTTGGCGCTTTTGAAGAGGCTAGACAAAAAGCTCAAGCTGTTATGGCTGAAGAGTCCAAGAAACTAACGGGCGCAATGAAGCTACCGGGTCTTAACTAATTATAAAAAAAACAAAATCCCTTAGCATACTGAGAAATGTTCTTTGAAAGTAAGGAAGTAAATTACATAAGCAGCCGCTTAATCAACTAAAAAATACTTTTGATTCTACCCCTGAGTTAATCGAAAATGTTCCGTCGGAAGCGGAAAAAGAGAAAATATTTTCTCAGATTACGATT
>JAITND010000053.1 GCA_031290625.1 Endomicrobium sp.
TTTTTGCCCATTGTTTCTAGCCGCTCCGCACTTCCTCGGACAAATCTCGCACTTGTCCATAACAGAATAAAGTTTTTCTATATTTTTTTCAAAACCAATCATATTACATTCCTACTTTATTAACGCAGTAGGTTGCGCTTACAAAAAACGCAAAACCGCGCTCGTCCGGACTTGAACCGGAATCACCGGCTTCGGAGGCCGACGCTCTATCCATTAAACTACGAGCGCATCCAATTTAAACCTGCGGTAATTATAGCAATTTATGCGGAGGAACTTAACGTCTAAACGCATCTGTTTTTAAAGACGTTACTCCGTCCAAAAAAACTTTTCCATCCAAATGGTCTATTTCGTGTTGCAGCGCTATTGACTCAAATCCATCTGTTTTTAAATGTTGTTTGCAGCCGTTTATATCCAAATAATCTATTTCTATCTTTTTCTTTCTTGTAACATACCCGGTAAAATCCGGCGCGCTTAGACAACCTTCTCTGGAACTTATTTTTCCCGACGAATAAACATCATAGGGTTAATCATTATAAGAAGACCGTCGTTTCTATGCTCTTTTGCGCTTCTTGACGCGTCTACAACTATTATACGTTTTAATATCCCCGCTTGAACCGCGGCAATGCCTACGCATCTTTCATGCGAATATAAAGTTTTCTTGAGATTATCAATCAGTAAAGTTGTTTCTTCGTCTATTTTTTTCTACAGAAATGGAAGTTTGCTTAAGCAAAGGGTTTGGAATTGTTAATATAGGCAATACGCTCATAAATTATCGCCTAAATATCTGTAAATTCTGCTTTGTTCAAAGATATAGTAATATTTAAAAGCCCAGCCAGCTTGGAAAGCTCTTTAGAAAGTTCATAATATCTATTTTTAGGAATGTCGCACTCTATTATCATCATATAAGTATTTTCCCCTTTGCGTTTTGACAAAGTAGTTTGCACATCGGTAATATTTATATTATTTTCAGCTAAACATTCGCTTACATTATAAACTATACCAGTCCTGTCTGAACCGTAAACGGAAACAACATACGGATTTTCAGGCAAATGCTTTTTTGGCGAGTAAGAAGCCAACTGCGAATACGAAAGCGCCATACCCAAAGATTTTGAAGATTTTGAAGATTTTTGCAGTTTGTTATAAAGCGTTTTTGCAGAAATATTAATTGGGATTTTGATTATCAAAATCATAGCAAATTGCCCGTGAAGAATAGTCATTGTTGAATCTTCAATATTGCATTTTTCTTCGTATAAAACCTTTGTAACGGCGGCTTACAAGACCGGGTCTGTTTTTACCTATCGCGGTCAAAGAAATTTACTTTGCCATATTAATCCCTCTAACGACGTTTGCAAGAGAATTATTTCGCTTTTTTCATCTGCTTTTAATTCAGCGGCTTTTTTTCCCTAACTTGACCGAATTGAGGAAAAAAAGTGAATTGTACTCTCAAAACTACTTTCCCAGGAGATCTAAATTTGTCAATTATGTCCTGAAACAGTGTAAAACCGCTTATTTATTGCTTTTAAGTTTAAAAATCTTGTCAATTGTTCTTCTTATTTTTCTTCTTTTAATCGACGCCTTAGCCAACAAAAAAATAACATAACCTGTAGCTAATGTAAAGACTAGCGGTAGCGTCATAGCGACGATTCTCTTTCCAATATCATCTGACGATTCCGATTCCGATTCCATTTTCAATTGGGCAAGATGTTCGGCTACCTCCTGATCCTTCTCAGCTCTGCTTTTGTGTTCGTCCCGTCCTCTTCTTCTTCCAATTGAACAACCTCTTGCATTGCCGCCAGACAGAGTTCACTTACCTTTAGTGGCGAAGCTGCATTTTATATATTGAACCTCTGCTGGTGTTGTCCCCCCCCCCCCCGCTGCAACACAGCGGCAGGCGGTTGCGGAAATATCGTTAATCATATGTTACCTCCTTTGGTACTCCTTATTATTTACATTTTTACCTTGCTGTCATATCACGGCAATTATTTTATGGCTTAAACCAACACGATAACATGTGGTTTCGATTCCACTTTTGTCTAACTTATTAGTTTTTTTGCTATTTCAAGCGCTTTTTCATATGGATTTTTGTGCGTTTCTACGAGGTAATCGGAATCTATTCCATATTTTAGTTTTAGATAAAAGGAGAAAACGTATTCTGCAAGATCAAAATAGGAGGAGAAAATTTCATTTCTCAATCCGCAACGCTTTACATCCTCCTTCCATTGGTTCAGTATCTTTAAAAGTTCACGAATAGATATTTTTGCATTATGCAACATATTGGATACACTTTCAATAAAATCCATTTTATACTTTTCAGTTCCATTAAAATAATCAACTGGAATTGTAATATGCTTTTCTACCAAATCCTTATAAGCTTGTAAAGAAAACAGACGTATATCCATCGCAATCTTTATATCTATAAATTTCCCAATATACCGCTCCGAATTTTTATCTTTATTTTTTTCCGGGGTAAATCCATAATAATGTTTGCATATGCGGTCTAATTGATCCTCTGTAGATGCCAGAATAATAATAAGTCCTTCAACGTCAAAAAAATGTTTGATGATTTTAAGAGTTTGAACTGCATAATGAGGATCACATCTATCAAGTTCATCTACGATTAAAACGAGTTTTCCATTTTTTTCAGAAATCAATCTCCGAAGTTCATTCTTAAAATCCAGTACATTTTTTTCGCGTTCTGGCGAGAATAACGAGTTCAATGGAATTTGTACTTGAACACAAGGTAATCCAAAACTAACGCTTGAATTTTTCACCAGATTTTTTAGTTTTTTCCCGAGTTTGGATCTCTTACTGCTTGATTTATCTTGATAATATTCATTAAGGATTCCCCTCCCAATTGCAAGAAGTGGAGTAGGCTCGCAATCACTTTCAAACAAATCTAAATAAATGCACGAGAGTTTATCTTCCTTGTCAGAATCACTATCCTTCCCTTTCAAATATTCACAAAACCTAGTCAGAAAAAAGGTTTTACCTTGTCCAAAAAAACTTTCTAACGCTACAACTTTTGGAGTATCCATAGCGCGAATTTTTTCTTTCAATTCTTTTGCAAAACCATCCATACCAGGACGAGCATCATGCCACAGATCTTTAACATATTCTTCATGTTCTTTCTTATCAAATTTATAGATGTTTGCTAAATCTTTCATATACGTTTCCTCCGAAAATTTTCATTGCTTTCACGGACAACTACATCCGCCAAACTATGAACTTATTAAACAAATGACCCCGCCATGCCTATCTTTTCTTATCGCGGTCAAAGAAATATACTTTACCATATTAATCCCTCTCGCTACAGTTATACAATATATTTTTGAGCATTCTTTAAAACTTCTTCCGCTTTATACAAATCTTTTGAACCGCCTTGGGCAAAATCCGGTTTGCCGCCGCCCGAACCGCCAATATCCGCAGCAAAAGCTTTAGCTATTTTGCCCGCGTTAACGCCTTTTTTAACATAATCTTCCGTAGCAGAGACTATAAAAGCTATCTTCCCGTATTTTTTTGAAACCAACAACAAGATCGCAGACTTCAATTTTTCTTTTAATTGATCGGATATTGTTCTTAATTCTTTTGCGTCTAAACCGTCAATCATAACGGACAAGAAATTAAACCCGTTAACTTCTTTAACCTGTTTAATGTAAGAATCCGCTTCGTTTGAAACTAAACTGCTTCTTAAAGCATTTAATTCATTCTCTAATTTTTTATAATCAGCAATATATTTTCGAGCTTTATTTACAAGTTCATCTTTTGAAGCGTTTAATATTTCCGCCGCGCCAGCAAGAGAATTCTCTTCGTCTAAAATATAATTTTCTGCGGCGACTCCCGCAACAGCTTCTATGCGTCTCACGCCTGCGGCAACAGAAGATTCAGACGCAATTTTAAAAATGCCTATATCGCCAGTTCTATTTATATGCGTCCCGCCGCAGAGTTCCATTGAATAATTATCTTCGCCATTTTCACGCTTTACAGAAACTGTTCGCACAGTATTGCCGTATTTTTCGCCAAACAACGCCATCGCTCCGGCATTACGAGCTTGAGCAATGCCCATAGTTTCAATACAAACTTCAGAGTTTGCTCTTATAACAGAGTTAACCGTTTTTTCTATTTTTATTAAATCTTCCCTTTTTACAGAGGAAAAGTGCGTAAAATCAAACCGCAAAAATGCGTCGGTTACAAGAGATCCCGCCTGAGCAACATGCTCTCCAAAAGTTTCTCTTAAAACTTTCTGTAAAATATGTGTTGCCGTGTGGTGTCTTGCAATTTGTTTTCTGCGTTCAATGTCTATTATAGCAGACGCTTCTTGCCCAACTTTTGCTAAGCCCTTTAGAACTTTTACTTTATGAACAAACAAACTGCCTATAGGTTTATGCACATCTTTTACAACGCTTTCAAAATTAGTGTTTTCTATCTTGCCGCCGTCTGCGGTTTGTCCTCCAGAATGAGCATAGAACGACGTTTGGGAAAGAATTATCTCTCCTTCTTCGCCGGCTTTCAATTCAGACGCTTCTTTTCCGTCTTTTATCAAAGCTAAAATATTCCCTGAGCTTACGTAATTATCATAACCTTTAAAAATAGTATCTCCTATTTTTTTATGCAATATAGAATAAAAAGTTATGTCTTTTTCTCCCGAACCCCCCCACGCCATGCGTGATTTTTCTTGAGCTGTTTTTTGTTCCGCTTTAAAACCCGCTTTGTCAAACTCAAAACCGCTTTCAGAAGCAATCTCTCTTGTTAAATCGTGAGGAAATCCGTAGGTGTCGTAAAGCTTAAATATATCTTTTCCGCTAAGAATATTGATACCTTTAGCTTTATAAGAGTCCATTATACCGGAAAGCATTTCAGAGCCAGACTCTAAAGTCTCCAAAAACTTTTCTTCTTCTATTTTTATAATGGATCCTATATTGCTCAACTTGGAAGAAAGCTCAGGATATGCGGACTCCATAATATTAAATACCGCAGGAACAAGCTCATTTATAAAAGGCTTATTATAGCCGTAAAGCTTGCCTTGTCTTAAAGCTCTTCTCAAAATTCTTCTCAAAACGTAACCTCTGCCTTCATTTGACGGCAACACGCCGTCTGAAATCAAGAAAGTTATAGCTCTCGAGTGGTCTGCTACCATTCTAAGTTTTGAGACATTTTTAGCTTCATATTTTATCTTTAGAAGCTCCGCCGCATTATCTATAATCGGCATAAATAAATCGGTATCAAAAATACTTTTCTTGCCGTTTGCCGCAGCGACTATTCTCTCAAGACCCATGCCTGTGTCTATGTTTTTTCTAGGGAGATTTTTAAGCGAACCGTCTGGCTGTTTGTCAAACTGCGTAAACACTAAATTCCAAATTTCAAGATGCCTGTCGCAGCTGCATGCAGGACCGCAAGTCGGCTTGCCGCAACTCATTTCCGAACCTAAATCTATCAAAATTTCAGAACATGGACCGCAAGGACCAGTATCTCCCATATTCCAAAAATTTGTATCGTCGCCCATTCTGATAATTCTATCTTCGGGAACTATCTTTTTCCAGATTTCTGCCGCTTCATCGTCGTCTTTATATACAGTTATATAAAGCTTGTCTTTGGGCAAATCCATATTTTTGGTTAAAAATTCCCAAGCCCAAGCTATAGCTTCTTTTTTGAAATAGTCCCCGAAAGAAAAGTTTCCAAGCATCTCAAAAAAAGTAAGATGCCTTGTAGTTATCCCAATTTGTTCTATATCTGATGTTCTAAAACACTTTTGGCAGCTTGTCGCTCTTGTAAAAGTATCTTTACTTTGACCTAAAAAATGTTGCTTAAACTGAACCATGCCTGCCGACGTAAAAAGCAACGTTTTGTCGCCAGAAGGCATAAGCGAGTCTGAAGGAACAACAGCGCACCCGTTGTTTTTAAAAAAATTAAGAAATTCCGCTCTGATTTTAGATGATTGTTTATTCATAGTAGTCTATATTCTACAAAAAAAATTATACCGTCGCAAACTAGAGAGTTTCTCTATAGAGTTTCTCTATTTTTCGCCTAACCTATATATAAACAATAACGCTTTTGCAAACTAAAATGAAAGACTCCGAAAATCAAGGCTAATTTCCGGAGTCTTTCAAACTTCATTAGCAATCGCTTCTACTCACAATCGCCGTTCCAATCGCGCGTCGCAACATATATAACTTAATTTACTCTTATATGCTTTTACGAAGGAACTAAGCAAAGGACAGAATATCGCTACAAATTTCATATTACGTCTCTTTAGTTTATTACAACTCTAGAGATATAATATAAAATTCCTGTTAAAATAATTTAAGAAATTGTGAACTTTTTGTAAAAAGATAGGATGTATCAATAATTATCGTCTTTAATCATGTCTTAAAGCGTCAATAGGATTTAATAGAGAGGCTTTTCTGGCGGGCCATACTCCAAAAACTAATCCGATAAATACTGAAAATCCAAAAGCAAGAATTATTGAAAAAGACGTAATAATGGTATCCCACTCCGCAAGTTTGCTTATTATAAAAGATATTCCAGACCCAAAAATTATTCCTATAAGCCCGCCGACGCAACAAACAAAAACAGATTCTATTATGAATTGGAACAAAATATCCGTGTTGTTTGCTCCGACAGCTTTTCTCAAACCTATCTCTTTTGTTCTTTCAGAAACGGAAACAAACATTATATTCATAATTCCTATTCCGCCAACAAGCAAGCTTATAAAAGCTATGGAACCCAAAAGAAGCGAAAACGCTTTTCCCATCGCCTCCATCGCCGCTTGAATTTCCGCCATGTTAATCACTCTTACCGCATCTTTTTCAAACGACGGTAATCTATGGGTAAACAATAATCTTGTTTTTATATCTTCGCCTACTTCGTCCATATCGGCGGTATTGGCAACTTTAACGTCAAGATAATGCAGCTCTTTTGATCCCGCAAATCTATACATTGCCGTATTCAAAGGAATAACAATTTTATCATCTTCGTCACGCCACCCCTTAGAACCCTTTGGAGGCAAAACGCCTATAATCTGAAAATCTATTCTGTTGATTTTTATATATTCGCCTACAGGATTAAAATTCTTATCGCCAAAAATTTCTTTTACAACTGTTTCTCCTAGAATCGCAATTCTTGCTCTTGAAGCGTCTTCCTCTTTAGTAAAAAATCTTCCTAGAGACGGATAGGATCCCCTCATTTCGGCAAAACTCGGAGACACGCCTTCAACCCTTGTATTATAGTTATTGCCTTTTGCAACAACCTGACCGCGCCCTGTAACATAGCCGACAATCCCTTCTATTCCAGAAACATTAGATTGTAAATCATAAATATCCTCTTCCTGAATTCTCATGCGAGCTCCAGCGTCATAAGAAATGCCTTGTTTTTGAGATGAACCGGGAGACACCATTAAGAGATTTGAGCCAAGACCTGAAACTTGAGCTTCAACAGATTTTCTCGCTCCAGTTCCCACGGCAAGCATAGCTATCAAACTCGCGACGCCAATCATAACGCCAAGTATTGAAAGAGTAGACCTCATCTTATTTCCACTGAGAGATCCAAAAGCTTGCACACAATAATCTTTAATCCTTGCCAGCGAAAAAGATTTGCGTTTAAATTGCCTGGAAGAATGCTTTGACACGCTAATATTTTCAGACTGATTTCTCTCGTCAGACAATATAAGACCGTCTTGCACCTTTATAATTCTTGTAGCATAAGCCGTAAGTTCAGTTTCATGAGTAACCATAACTACGGTTATTCCCGAAGCGTTCAAATCTTTAAGTATTTTTATAATTTCTTTCGTTGATTTTGTGTCTAAGTTGCCTGTAGGTTCATCAGCAAAAATTACAAGAGGTTTGTTTATTAAAGCTCTTGCTATAGCAACCCTTTGCTGTTGTCCGCCAGATATTTCGCTTGGACGATGGGCTATACGATCGGAAAGACCTACCATTTCAAGGAGTTTAGCCGGATCCTCATGATGCTCTAAATCTTTTGAACCTGAATACATTGACGGAAGAGCAACGTTTTCTAATATTGTAAGTTTTGGTAAAAGATTGAACTGTTGAAAAACAAAACCAAGATAATGATTTCTTAACGCTGCAAGCTCGTCATCAGAATATTTTGAAATTTCTATACCCGCAAGCTTATAAGACCCTTCGGAAGGTTTATCCAACAGCCCAAGTATATTTAAAAGCGTTGATTTCCCGCTTCCCGAATGCCCCATAATGGCAACAAATTCGCCCTGTTGTATGGTTAAATCTATGCCATAAAGCACAGGGACGTCAAGCTTTTCTAAATAGTACGTCTTTTTTACGCCTTTAAGCTCCATTACGTTCATTATCTTTACCTGGTTAACTATGTTATTTTTTAGTCACTAAAGATTTATTCTTGCCTTTTGTCTTCTGATTAAGGCTCACAACCACTTCATCAGGCTTTAAACCTGACAAAATCTCAGTATATTTCCCATCTGAAATTCCTGTTTTTACCTCTCTTATTTTGAACTCGGGATTCCTTGTATTTCCCATTTTCACCATCACCGTCTTTTTGCCGTCTTTATCAGTAATGAAAACATTTGGCACAGACAACGCTTCGTTTTTTGAATCGGCAGTTATAATTGTCGTAGCAGTCATGCCAGATCTAAACACTTCAGGTTTTTTCAAAGGCTTTATTCTTACCTCGTAAACTATAACATTGTTGATATTTGCGGAATCATACGATACATGCTCTATAATACCTTCAAAATATTGATTTGGATAAGCGTCTAAAAACATCTTTACTTTATCGCCTATTTTGATATATCTAAAATCTGTCTCATCTATATTGACGCTGACGATTAAGTCGTCGGACATACGTAAAACGGCTTCCGCCTGAGTTATTGTTTGACCCGGCTCTTTTTCTCTACGAATAATGAACCCGTTCATAGGAGCGACTATAGGAGTAGGTTTGTATATTCCCTGCCAACGTTTAAATTCCGCTTCGCCAACAGCTCTCGCGGCATCAATCATAGCGGCTCTTTCTGTTGAGCTTATCCAGAATATAATTTGTCCTTTTTTGACAGCGTCCCCCTCGTTGACAAGAATCTTTTCAATTCTGCCCGGTATCGGCGATTTAATGGGAATCATGTTTCTTGAAGTTACGCCGCCGGCGACTCTAAATTCCATACGAAGATCTCTGGATTCAAGTTTCGTTTCCCGCTTTATTGTTTGTTTTGGCGAACTGACAACGAAAATAATTATAAGAAACAAAATAAAAATTCCAACCCCGATAATAATTAATTTTCTCTTCTTTTTCATTTATTTACCTCTTTATCTTTCATCGAAACTTTTCCCAAAAACTTCGCCCATGTTATTTTATCCGAAATCGCTCTTTCTCTGTAGATCAATATATTTTTTTGACTTATTATATAATTATCCTCAATAGCGTACCAATCTTCATAAGAAACAAGCCCGTTCATATATTTTCTTTTAGCTATATCCGCCTGCAATTTACAAGATTCAAGGTAAAATTTGAACGCGTCAAGAAGTTCATAATCGTTAACCCAGTTATTATAATGCTGTACTGCTTTTAACTTGAGCGAATTTTTTGTATTTTTAAAATATTCGGCAGCCTTTTTTTCTTGCGCCGCCAAATTTTTCATATCAAAAAATCTTTTTCCTCCGCTAAACAGCGAATATTTCAGACTTAGCGCTGCCTGCCAAGGTTGAGTTTCGGGATCCCAATATTTGCTGTATCTGTGGCGACCGATATATCCCTCAAAATCAACGCTGGGCAACCATTGTCCTTTTTGCGACCAATAATTAAATCTCTCAGAATCAAGATTATATTTTGCCGCCAAAAATTCAGGGATTTTTATTATAAGGTTGTCAAAATCAGGTTTTGATATTATATTTTTATCAATAACTATCTTTTCATCGGTTTCTAAAATTGTTATATCATCATTTCTACCTATAGCTACAAGCAAAGCCGCCGAAGCTGTTTCTATTGCTCTTTGAGCTTTTCTCAATTCGCACTCAGTCATCTTGACGTCGGCTTCAATTCTCCTAAGCGAACCTAAATCCGCATTTCCAGAATGATACCTAAGCTTCACTAAATCCTTATTTTCCGTTCTTCTGTCTTTAATTTGTTTATATAAGTCCTTTGATTCATAGGCGTACATAAGGTTAACGTATGCGATATGCGTATCACAAACCGCGTTGGAAACAGCTCTTATGTAAAGTTCCTGAGTCGCTTTTACTTTTGCTGATAAGCTTCTTGTTTTATTATACTCGCTGAACCCGGAAAATAAAGACATTTTGGCATTCAACCCATAGCTGTAACTTTTGTCGCCTAAAAAAGTAAAACCTCCTTTTTGTTCTGCTAAAGTGCCTAAAAAACTAATATTAGGCAAGAATGAGCTAAAAGAGCTATACAATGCTTGTTTTGCCATATCTAAATCATATTTAGCTTGGACAATAGACGGATTATTTTGTAAAGTTTGCAACTCAACCATTTCCGCAGTAATTTTCTCGGCAAAAACGCAGGGGCTTGCCAACATAAAAAATATCAACGCTATAAAAGTTTTTTTCATTATGACGGTTTTCCTTCATATTTTAGATTTTAAAACATCCATCTTCATTTATTATTATATTAAACATTTTAAATAATAGCAACTCGCAATCGTAATTTTTCGTAAATGCTGAAAGATAATCCCATAGTTTTCATATCAACAATGTGAGAATTTCGTGAATTTTTTTGTTCCCTGATCTTTTTTTCCCCGACACGAAACAAAAAAACGCAATGAACATATACGATAATTCAGCGTCTTTCGCTTTTTGAATTGGAATAAAATTGTTAGACTTGTGTTCCTGCTTATTATTAAAATTTAAGCTCTCAGAAAGGAGAGACGCGTGAACAACATCAACAGAGGCTGGGTTCTGACATGTTTTGGAACGGCGGTTGGAGCGGGTATTTTATTTTTGCCTATTAGGGCGGGACTTAGCGGTATTTGGCCTTTGTTTTTTTTAATTTTAATCATATTTCCAATAACATACATCTCGCACAGAGGAATAACAAGGATTGTCGCATCGTGTCCTAAAGAAACTAATATAGTCGGAGCAATTGAATACGACTTGGGTCACACAGCAGGATTTGTAGCTTCTATTCTTTATTTTCTATCTATAATTACAATTTGCGTCGGATACGCCACTGGATTGACAAATATGATAGACACGCTATTAAGAAATCATTTTCACATAATTTTCCCTAGGACTTTGCTTACATTTATCACTCTTGTCGTTATGACTTCTGTAATGCTTTGCAACAAAAAAGCCATGATTTTAGTTACGTCAATTTTAACATTTCCTTTGATAATACTGTTGTCTGCAATCTCAATATACATGATTCATAAGTGGAATTTGTCCGCTTTTCATCAAGCTTTCAATTTAAAAGATTTTATTAAAAACATTTTATTGCTTTTGCCAATTCTAATTTTCGCAATGAATTTTTCGCCCATATGCTCTTCCCTTGGAGCTTTTTACAAAAAAAACTTTCCTTCCGCAAAAGAAGCTGTAAAAAATTCTGACAATGTCGTTAAGTGGACGTCTATTCTTTTGTTTGTATTCGTTATGTTCTTTGTTTTCTCTTTATTCTTCTCAATAACGCCGGAAATTTTTTTATCTGCAAAAGAAAAAAATATTGACGCATTAACCGCTGTAGCTTTGTATTATAATACCCCTATATTGTTATACACTCTTCCAATCATAGCATTCTTTGCTATTTCAAGTTCCTATTTCGGACATTTTGAGGGAACAAGGGAAGGTTTTTGCGGTATTATAACACAGATTGCCACATGGCGCAGACCTGAACTTAAAGATAAAATAAATCTAAAAAAAACAAAGATAATTTGCACCTTTATGCTGGTTGCATTATTATGGATTTTGGCAGTTTATAACATGTCAATTCTATCTATAATTGGCGCTATTTCTTCGCCAATTATAGCTATGTATGCATACTTAATGCCTGTCATTTTGATGAGAAAAGTCCCAAGACTTCGCATATATCAGTCAAAATGGGCGGCATTTGTTTTTATAATAGGCATAATTACGATTATAGGATATTGTCTAGGAGAAGTTATATAATCAATTGGACATGCAGGTTTAAATTTATATATAATTGCCCTCTTAAGACACAAAGTTGTTAGACTTAGTTCAAAGCTGCCATCGTCTAGCGGCCTAGGACATCGCCCTCTCAAGGCGGAGATCACGGGTTCAAATCCCGTTGGCAGCGTTTCAGTTGTATTATAAATTCACGAGTAAAAATAAGAAATATTTCATTTTCCGCCGACAAAATATACTTGCGCTAAAGAAAATAAGCACATATAAAGTCATATAAAACAAATATCGTAATAACAAGCTGGAGTATTTATGTCGCTGAGATTGACACTAACAAATGGATGGAACTCATACGTTGTCGATAGATTATAAGTACCTGTCCTCATTGTAATAAAAAAGTATCTTTTGAACTTTTGATAGTATCTCCTCCTTATTATAATGAAATGACTTCTTTTGTTTTTAAATGTAAAGATGTTGACTGTAGGCAGATTATAATTTGCAGATATTTGCATATCCTTCTTGATTATTATTATAAAGATTTTTTCCTGATACCATCTTTTCAAAAAAAGAATTTTGATGAGTTTATAAAAACTATATCAAATGATTTTGTTGAACTCTACAATCAATCGGCAAAAGCAGAAGAATATGGTTGTAAAGATATAGCTGGTGCTGGATATAGAAAAGCATTAGAATTTATTATTAAGGATTTTGCTATCGATTGTAATAATAATGATAAAGAGGAAATTACAAAAATGTCCTTGTCTACTGTTATAGAAAAATACATTCACAACTCCAAATTGAAAGAAATAACTAAAAGAGCCGTATGGCTTGGAAACGATGAAACTCATTACGAAAGAAAATGGGATAAAAATATTGAAGATTTAAAAAAACTTATAGATATAGCAGTGCATTACATAACAATGGAAAAGGAAGTCGCATCGTACATCGCAGAGATGTTTACTAATACTAAATCTGAGACCAAAACCTAGAATTACAGATGGAAATTCTGAAAAAAGACAAAAATAATAAGAAAGCTATATAATTCAAAATGCAAAACAAGAAATGGTTTTTTGATAATTTAGTAAGGTAGTGCGTGTTAGTACAACATACAAATTTTGTTTATAATATAAAAATAAGAAGCAGATAAAAGAGAGGATAGAGAAAATGTCTAATGAAAGAAAAACAGAAAGAATTGTCTATTCTCATTTTAATGAATCAAGAGATATTGTTCATATTGAAGAACAAGTTACTGATATTTCTAAGATTGACAAACTCCTTAAAAATGCTTCAAAAAAAGGATTTGGGAAAGGTCGTCCTGAATTTATTATTACATTTAAAAAAAATAACGATTTACTTATTGTTGTTGAGTGTAAAGCAGATATAACCAAGCATGAAAGTCCAAGTAAAGATAAGTATGTCGATTACGCTGTTGACGGCGTTTTGTTATACGCTTCGTTTTTGTCAAAGGAATATGACGTGTTGGCAATTGCTGTCAGTGGCGAGACGGAAGAAAAGTTAAAAGTTTCTCATTTCTTGCACTTAAAAGACGAAAGAAAAGCGGTTGAGATATTTGGCAATAAGCTTCTGCCTGCACAAAATTATTTAAGCGGCTATTTGAAAAGTCCCGAAAAATTCAGGCAGGATTATAATACGCTTTTAGCTTTTACAAAAACGCTCAATGAGAAACTTCATAGTTACAAAATTCTTGAAAGCCAGCGGAGTTTATTGTTGAGTTGTATTTTAATTGCATTGGAAGATGACGCATTTAGAGCGTCTTATGATAAAAAAACAAGTCCTAAAAGTTTAGCGGATTCTCTTATAAAAACAGTTTCCGAAAAATTAGAAGAAGCCAATATAATAGGTAAAAAGTTAGAAAATTTAACGACACAGTTCAGCTTTATTAAAACAGACACTTCATTGTCCGCTAAAGAAAAAATATTAAAAGAATTAATTGACGAAGTAGATGAAAATATCAATCGATTTATTAAAACTCATGAATATTTTGATGTATTGGGGCAATTATATATTGAATTTTTGCGATATGCTAATAGTGACAAAGGGTTAGGTATTGTATTAACGCCTCCTCATATAACGGAGCTTTTTGCAAAATTAGCACAGGTTAACAAAAATTCCATCATTTACGATAACTGCGCTGGAACTGGTGGATTTCTCATTTCAGCAATGAAAGAGATGATAAGAGATGCTAAAGGCGCTAAAGAAAAAATCAAACAAATAAAATCCAATCAATTAATCAGCGTTGAGTACCAATCGCATATTTTTGCACTGGCAGTTTCTAACATGTATATTCATCAAGATGGAAAAACAAATATAATTAATGGAAGTTGTTTTGATGAAGTAGTTATGAACCAAGTAAAAGTACAAAAGCCAACGATTGGTTTTCTAAATCCTCCATATCAAGGCAACAAAAAGACAGATACAGACGAATTAGAATTTATTTTGAATAATCTTGAATGTCTGGTTGACGGTGGAACATGTATTGCCATTGTCCCTATGCAAAAAGCGTTAGCGACAAAAGGGGAAATTTTAGAGCTAAAGAAAAAATTATTAGGAAAACATACGTTGGAAGCTGTTTTGTCAATGCCTGACGAGTTGTTTTTTAATTCTGATGTCAATGTTGTAACTTGCATAATGATTTTTACTGCGCATAGAAAACATAGTCCAACAAAAAAAACCTACTTTGGTTATTACAAAAACGATGGATTTATTAAAAGAAAGATACAAGGACGCTTTGACGGTTTAGGGAAATGGGAAGGAATTAAAAAGAAATGGACAACCTATTATCTTGATGAAAACAGAAGAGAGGATGTAGGATTTAGCATAAATAGAATAATCACGCATAGAGATGAGTGGTGTGCAGAAGCTTATATGGATACCGATTACTCAAAATTAACCAAACGAGGTTTTGAAGATACTATTTTGAGCTATGTTACTTTTTTGATTAGCGAACGTTTATCTAAACAAGTTCTATTTCCTCCAATTTTGGATAAAGAAATAACATTGCATACAAATAATTGGTTGCTTTTTAAATTAAAGAATCTTTTTGAAATTACAGGAAGCCAAACAACATCGCTGTCAGAACTTGAAGAGTATGGTAAAGGGAACTATCCTTATGTTACTACGCAAGCCACTAACAATGGGATAGAAAAATTATATGATTTTTATACAGAAGAAGGGAATGTTTTAACAATAGACAGTGCTGTATTGGGGTATTGTTCATATCAGTCACTAAATTTTTCGGCAAGCGACCATGTTGAAAAACTTATACCAAAATTTACAATGAATAAATATATAGCGATGTTTTTTGTTACCATTTTTAAATTAGAGCAATATCGTTATAATTATGGCAGAAAAGCTAGCCAAGACCGTTTAAAACAAAGTAGTATAAAACTTCCCGTTAACGAACAAGGAAGTCCAGATTGGAAATATATGGAAAATTACATAAAATCATTGCCGTATTCATCTAATATATAAGGGTTTCTTTTTTTAGCTGAAAATATCATATTTAATTTATAGATTCTTACCAAAGAAAGTAATCCAACATTTGCAAACTTGTTAACAAAAATACATAACTTAAATATTGACTTTAGATTAAGCGCGGCAACAAAATAAAAAGAACATCGCAGATAGCTTATATGGTAAAAAGGGCAAGAATATTTATAACTACTGTTTTTAATAAACTCCGACCTTTCCAAGTAGGAATATCAGTTTAAAATCCAACAAGAAAGTCAATAGAATTTTTCCCGCTGCGGTGGAAAAATAGTATCGATTCTAAAGGGCAGTAAGGACTAATGGTATTTTTTATGGCAAAACGCTCGGAACTATTCCACATTAAGAAACGCGGAAAAAAAGGAATGTATTACGTATAATTACTACGAGAACGGCATTCAGAAAGCAGACAGAATATCTACTGATTATGGAGCTGTACAAGCCTTATTTAAGAAAACTAGCTCAAAGACTTGACAGTCAGCGATTGGGGGATTAACTATAAAAAATTATTCTTTTGAACAGTTTTGTATTGACTATATTGAAAATGTGTCAAAAGCACATAAGTCTGAAAAAACAATAATAAGAGATATTTTAACAATAGAATCGTTTAAAAGAAAATTTCAAAATATAAAATATGTGGAACAATTTACAGCCGATGTTGTAAATAGATATAAATCATTGTGCAGAGAAGACAAAATAAAAAACAATACAAAAAATATTGAAAAAGCAACTATTAACATAGAATTAAGCACATTAAGAAGCATGCTCAAATATGCATATCAAAAGAAGCTTCTTGACCAACAAAAACATGTTAATGTTATAAAGTTTGAAGAAGACTATAAATTTGAAGGAAGAGCATTAACCAATGAAGAAGTCAATAAGTATTTAGAATACTTTGAACATCCGTATAAAACTGCATTGTAAATTATTGCGTATTCTGCGTTAAGACCATGCGAAGCTGTGAAGCTTTGCTACTCCTGGATTGATTTTGAAAATGATATGATATTTCCCAAATGGAACAAAAACAGCGCAGTCAAGCAATAGTATTCCGCTTCATCAGGAATTAAAAGAAATTTTGTTAATTGCTAAAAAAACCGCTGAAAATGATACAATATGTTGTTTTGATAATGGCAAACAGCTAAGCGCAGAGGTTTTATCGTCATGGCGATACAAAATAGTTAAAAAGTACAACTTAAAGCATTTTAGACCTTACGATTTAAGGCATACGGCTGCAACAAAAATGATAGAAAGCGGAAAGTATCAAAAATATTAAGACACAGCAGTACGGCAATAACAGAGCAGGTATATGTTCATGTTCGCAGACAAACTTTAAAAGATGCTGTTAATGCAATCAACTATAAAAATTAGAACAAAGTCATCGGTGTAATAACAATTTAATAACAAATGCTTGAAAATCACACATAACTAACTGCCCGTTGGCAGCGTTTGTTTTTGTACGTATAAAGTTTAGCGCGCCCATAGCTCAATTGGATAGAGCGTTTGACTACGAATCAAAAGGCTAGAGGTTCAACTCCTCTTGGGCGCGTTCAACTTTACAAAGCTCGTTTTTAGAACAAAAAACCCTTGTAAAATAAAGAATTTAAGGGGCAACAGTTTTATTCTTAAAATGAAATCCTCACGGCGTTGTCAAACCCGTTATCCTTTGCCTTAATTCCAAACTTTTGAAATATTGCCTATAAAGAATTTTGAAAAGTTCCAGCATTCTTCAAGTTTCGGAGCAGTCTCGGCGCAGCAGTTGGTTTATTGCCGTTTATGATATTTTGAACAGACCCAAAATAACTCTTCTGAAATTATAGTCTCGTGAATTCCCTTTATAAGTTTCTCCGTTGTTAATTTGATAATTATCAGGTAATAGACCGCAATATACGGGATTTCTGAGCATTTGTAATAAGGCTGTAGAATTGCCTTAAATCCTTTGTTTATGAGTTCAAAAAGTTCCTTTATAAAAAGGACTTCTTTGTTAGGAGTAATTTGTTTTTTCCCATTGAATTATACAAAATCCTCTCTCAAAATACATAAAACCTAGCCGGTCGGGCATGCTTTTGTCCTCTCAGTTTAAGTCACCAATTCCCGCCTCTTCTCTCTCTATGACAAAAGCTTCTATCTCTCTCTTCCTATGCATTACAGCCGCTACCGCCATGCCATGCTCTACCGCCCTTTGCTCTCTCGGGTATCTATCCAACTCGTGATAGGTGAGAATCACTGTCGGTATGTCCATGTTTTTAATATCATCGGGGGTAGGCAGGGGGAGTTGTCTGAAACGTTCGCTTAGCATATTGTAAACGACACGCTGTTCTGTGTTGAGAGATTGTTCTGCGTTGAGAAATTGCCCATAAACAGGCGCAATTGCGAGCATATGACGTCGCACATTGGCAATAGACATTCCTTCTATTTCCTCTTTCGTAGGTAGCTGTCGTCCTGCTATCCCACCCCATGCGCGTACAAATTCCGCTATAGCTTTCCACTTATACGCCACTACGTTCCCTGCTACAACGCACGCAACCGCCACTATGAGCGTCTTTTTATTTTCCTTGACAAAACCCACCGCCGAAAACGTTTTCCCTTTTATTCTCTGCCAAACTGTTTGTGGTTCTGGTTCAGTTTCTTGTTCTGATTCCGCATTCAAATGCTTTGATTGATACTCCTTCTGCTGACGGTGAAAATCTTCCAAAATTTCTATCTCGTAAGCTTTCTTCTCTTCTGGCTTCATTGCCGAAACCTTTGCCCAAAACTCTGGGCAAACCTGACCAATCTCCTCTAACACTGCTATATCGCTCTCTGTACAAATCGGCATTGCCAAAAAGCGTGGAGCTTCTATAACTTGCATGATGTCATTCATAGTCGCACCCTGCGCTGTCGTCATTTGCGAAAACATCATTGTAAAAACTAACGTCATAACAACGATTTTCTTTAACATTGCAGCCTTTCCTTTTTCTTTACCCCACCACCCCCACCTCCCCGCTGAAAACACTGCTTTGTCTTTATTCATTTGCTTCCTCTCAATTGGATTGCGGATCATGTCCACAATGATAATTTAATTATTCTCCTACTGCATCCGTATCTTTCTCTTTTGGCTTCATAAGCTGAAAACACCGCTAGATAGCGGGTCATGCCCGCAATGACTAACTCTTAACCTTTACTTCTCAAATTTGCACCCTATTAACCTGTTATGACGGTACTAAAAAATTGAACTTCAAACGCCGAAATTGTTGCTTATAGATGAAATCACAAACAATAAACAAAAGAACGCGTTATTTAAGTATTGGCTGAATATCCCGGAGCAATGATAATAATCTCGCATGATTCAGATTTCCTTGAAGAAATAAATATAACGCATTACCATCTACTGCAAAAATCCTAAAGATTACGCTTCGCATAGAAACGCGTCATCACAAACGAAAGTTGTGCTTTAGAGTCTGTTTATCACTGACGATCATGTTCTGTACAGACGTTTATTGCTTACAGCGGCATTTGTCAAAACGCGTTTTTTGTTAAACTGCGCAAAATTATAGGATTTAGGCTGTTTAGCCGCCATTATTTCTCAAAAAACTTTTAAACGTATTATTGTATTTTCTGGAAAAAGAGAAAGGTCGTCTTTAACTGAAATTTTAACAGATTGATTTGCTTTTCCTGGAGCAAGATCAGCAACAAGTCTGTTGTTGTCTTTATTATAAATTTCACTTAGAACGACTTTAACCGGCTCAAATCTAAATGGCGAAAAAATTTCTATTTCGTCGCCTTTTTTTAGTTTGTGCCTTAGCTCTATTGTTAAAAACCCATTGCCGTTGTCTTTAACAACTCCGGCGTTTCTGTAATTGCTTTTGCTTGACGTATCATCATACCCTTGCGCTTCTTGTCCCGGGATGCCGTCAAAAAAACCCAAAGTATAACCGCGATTTTGCAAAGCGATTAACTCTTGCATATATTTGTCGGGCGACCATCTTTCAGAGTTGTCAAAATAATCGTCAATAGCTTTGCGGTAAACTCTTGCCGTTTGGGCAACATAGTATTGGCTCTTGTTTCTCCCTTCAATTTTAAACGAATCTATTCCCGCGCTTATAATTTATCCAGCTTGGGCATAAGACATAAATCCTTTGAATTTAAAAGATACGTTCCTTTGTCATCTTCTTCCATTTCAAGATATTCGCCGGTCCTCAATTCTTCTTCAAGTAAAAGTTTACTTTTGTATTTCCACCTACAAGAGTGTGCGCATACCCCTTGATTAGCGCTTCGCGACGCTATGAACGCCGATATCAAACATCTTCCGGAATAACTTACGCACATGGCTCCGTGTATAAACATTTCAAGTTTTATGTCTTTACATTTTTCTCTTATTTCTTCAATTTCAGAAAAACTTACCTCTCTGCCCAAGACGCATAAAGAAGCTCCCATATTTTTCCAAAAATCAACAGTCAACCAAGAGCAAACATTTGCCTGCGTTGAAATATGAATAGGAATATTTGGAATTTCTTTTTTTATGTATTGGAATATTCCGGGATCGGAAATAATTATGCCGTCAGGATTTAAAATTTTTATGGTTTTTGCAAAATCCTCAAGCTTAGAAATATCTTTATTATGCGAAAACAAATTAAGAGTAAGATAAACTTTTTTCCCGAGATTATGGGCAAAAGAAATTCCTTCCTCCATTTCTTCCAAAGGGAACTTTGATTTAGCTCTTAGAGACATTTCGGGAATGCCCGCATATACGGCATCCGCTCCGTAAAGAAACGCCGTCTTTAATCTTGTAAGCGACCCTGCCGGCAATAGCAGCTCAGGTTTTTTTGCGATATTTTGCGACATAAAGTTATTCCTTGTTTACAATCTTTAAATAGTTTTCGGAATAGGATATCTTTATATTCTTAAAACTTTCCAAACTTAATAAATCCTTGTCTCCCGTAACAATATATTCAGCTTTGGCTTCAAGCGTGCATTCCAAAATTTTGTCATCTTTTATATCTCCGCTTACATCCTTCAGTTTTTCTTTTGTTCTGACGCTGATAGATATATTTTCATAGGACGAATCATTACAGAAAAAATTTCTTCCTTTATCCCTTTTGAAACATACGGCTCGTCTATTTATTCCTTCTATTACTCTTTCTAAAACGAGCTTTGGATTTCCCTCAAAACAAAAAGCTGATACAAAAACGTTCGTATCAAGAACTATTTTCATTTTTTTCTTCTCTGAACTTTTATTTCATCAAAAATATCTTTTTGCGAAATTCCATTTTCTAAAGCAATCTTTTTACCATAAGAAAATAAGTTTTCCCACTTCTTCTTGCGCTCAAGATACATTCTTGAAGCCTCTCTTATAAGCTCCGACCGAGTGCGAACTTCTTCTTTTGCGACTCTGTCAATTTGTTTTAACAGTTCTTTATTAAACGATATATTTACAGTGGCTAACGACATAAAGACATCCTTTGTATTTACGAACTCAATATACAAAGTTTGTATATTAGCGTCAAATATATAAACAATACTACGCCGTGATTCCTTGCTTGCAATTAACATATATTACGGCTCGTAAATTTGCGTGAAATTCAATAATATTGTAAAATTCTGTCCTGCTGTAGTCGGTTAATCATATCTTGACTCTTGACGTTCGGTTTACTGATTTGAAATCTAGCGAACAGCAATTGTTTGAGATTAGTTTTAAACAGAACTAAGAAGTTTAAAAGCTTTAGTAATATCTAAAATAGTCATAGGAGAGATGGCCGAGCGGTTTAAGGCGCAGTCCTGGAAAGACTGTTTATCCGAAAGGGTAACTAGGGTTCGAATCCCTATCTCTCCGTTTATATTTGATAAACATATTCAAACAATAAAATCTACCAAAACGCAATAGGCAACAAAAACATAAAAGGACGCATAAACTACAATAATTACGACAGATTTTAATTTATTAAAAAAAGAATTTGAAACATTAAATTTAAAATTAGATTTACTTTTAGAAAGGACTAAAAAATGAAACGCGACATAAAACAAAAAAATACTTGATATTCTTGCACCTTTTAATTTTTTAATTTTCACAGATTGCAAAGTACTCAAATAATAGCAGTGTTTCAACCTTAATTCCACCGAATGTGGAATTATGACTAATTAAAAATAACAGGAGTTAAAATGTCAAATTTAAAAGCACCCAGCGGTCACTTTGAAAGTATTAAATTTATTGACAATAACGGCGATGAAAGATGGTCTGCAAGGGACTTGTCAGCATTGATTGGTTATGATAAATGGGATAATTTTGACAATGTTTTAAGCAAAGCGATTGTTACCGCAAAAACAGTAAATGCCGATGTGGATTATCATTTTGCCGAAATCGGGAAAATGATACAACTTCCAAAAGGTGCAAACAGATCATTAAGGATTATGCTTTGTCCCGCCACGCCTGTTATTTAGTTATTCAAAACGCTGATCCGTCAAAACCGCTTGTCTCAATCGGTCAAACATATTTTGCAATACAAACGCGTAGGCAAGAATTAACCGATAGAAATAAAAATCTTAGTGAAGACAAAAAAAGACTTCTGTTAAGAAGCGAAATGAAACTTCACAATAAAAAACTTGCTGAAGCCGCAAACAACGCAGGAGTAAAAGAGCCGTTGGATTATGCAATATTTCAAGATTTTGGGTATAGAAGGATAGGACTCCTATTAAAATATCTTTCGTGGGACAAAATTACAGTTCCAACCAATAATTCGGTATGCGGGTTGGAAATAGGCATAGGGAGTTATACGCTTGAGTTAGTAGAAGTGGGCTGGAATTTTATTTATTCCAAAACCGATGACGCAAAAGCTTGGCAAACAGGTCTAGTTACAATATCAAAGCAATTTGTAGGTCTTCAAACTGGATTTCTTGCTATGTCGGAAACTTTTAAAGGAGTTTCTTTTACTCCTCTTTATATGTAAAGCTAATTATTACTTCTAAACAAGCTCCATACTCTTATTGTTCCTATTCTAACCACAGAATTTTTCACACAAGTCCATCCTGCATCAAGCGCTTTGCAAATTACCCACTTTGCGACCGTCTCTTTTATAAAGCCCAGCCTTGTTTGATGATGTTGTTCGTCAATTAGTCTCTTTTCTTGAATATCCTGCTTTCTTAATCGTCCAGCATTAAACCCTGCATAAGCATCTAATACGCACACACACATCACAGCAACATCTACACTTTTAACCACCATGGACTTGTTTTTTCTGAACCACTTCCCCCAACTCTCTTCTTCCGCTATCTTCTTTTCAAGCTCGTTTACTTGTTCAGATTTAGAGCTAATTCCATTAATTTCTCTCATCTTCTTTTCAAGCTCGTTTACTTGTTCAGAGCTAATTTTCGTACACTCAGCAAAAACTCCTTCCAGCGGCAAACATAACAATGTTAACGCCATTACTAAACTTAATATCTTTTTCAT
>JAITND010000010.1 GCA_031290625.1 Endomicrobium sp.
TATTATAACAAATTCAATTTTTTAGTACCGTCAGAACTTATTCCAGACAAAGCTTCTTTGGGACTTAAAAGTTTTGCGCTGTCTTTACCATCTCTTCTTGCTTTCAGTTCAACAAAGCCTTTTTCAAGATTTTTTTCGCCTATGGTTATTCTGTAAGGAACGCCTATAAGATCCGCGTCTTTAAACTTAATGCCGGCTCGCTCGGCTCTATCGTCAATCAAAACATCTACGCCTTTTGACGTTAACTCTTTATACATATTATCGGTTGTCTCTTTAATTTTTGCATCGGCGTAATTTACAGGTATTATTATAACATTAAACGGAGCTATATTGTCAGGCCATATAATACCATTCTCGTCGTGCGATTGTTCTATAGTAGCGGCAAGAATTCTTGTAACGCCTATGCCGTAACAGCCCATTACTATAAGACTTTCTTTACCGTTTTTATCAAGATACGTAGCGTTCATTAATTTTGAATATTTAGTCCCCAATTTAAAAACATGCCCGACTTCAATGCCTCTTGAAAATTTCAAACTTTCTTTTTTGCATCTCGGACAGATATCGCCATGCGCAATTTTTCTTATATCGGCGACAATATCCGCATTGTAATCTCTATTATAATTTACATTTTTTAAATGATAATCTTTTTTATTTGCTCCGGTAACTGCGTTTGAAATCTCAACTACAGACAAATCTGCAATAATTTTGACACCTTTAAGTCCTACAGGACCAGCAAAGCCCAAAGGAGCATTGCTTACGGAAGCGACAGTCTGCTCATCTGCGAGAACAACCTCATTTGCACCAAGTAAGGACTGAAGTTTTATCTCATTTATTTCATGGTCGCCTCTTACTAAAACAACTACAGGATTGTCATCGGCTTTGTATATCATTGTCTTTATAAATTTTTCAGGCGGCGCATTTAAAAATTTTGCAACGTCTTCAACGGCTCCGACGTTAGGAGTTAAGACTTCTTCCAAAGCCAAACGTTCTTCTTTGGTCAGAGCTATAGGCAAGCATTCTGCTTTCTCGCTGTTTGCACCGTACCCGCAATCGCACCAAGCGATTTCTTCTTCGCCATTATCTGCCAAAATCATAAATTCATGGGAAAAAGAACCGCCTATAGCGCCGGAAGCAGCCTCTACAGCACGAAACTTAAAACCGCATCTTTTGCAGATGTTTGTATACGCGTCAAACATAACCTTGTAATATTTTTCCAAATCAGCTTCATCTGTATGAAAAGAATACGCATCCTTCATCAAAAATTCTCTTGAACGCATAACGCCAAAACGAGGACGTATTTCATCTCTAAACTTTGCGCCAAACTGATACAACATCAAAGGAAGCTGCTTGTAAGATCTGATTTCTTTTCTTACTAAATCCGTTACAGCTTCTTCCGCCGTAGGGGCCAAACAAAATTCAGCGTCTTTCCTGTCTTTAAGTCTAAAGAGTTCCTTACCGTAAACATTCCATCTGCCTGTTTCAACCCATAAGTCTTTAGGGAAAATCAAAGGAAGAGTTATTTCCTGTCCGCCTGCCGCGTTCATTTCTTCCCTTATTATATTTTCAACCTTTCTTAAAACTTTTAAACCTAAAGGCAAAAATTCGTAAAGACCTGAAGCAAGTTTGCGTACCATTCCCGCTCTTATCATCAGTTTTGCCGATATTATATCCGCGTACGAAGGAGCTTCCCTTAAAGTCGGGATTAACATCTTTGTAAAAAACATAAATACCTCTATCTATTATTCTCGTTATACCTACTAAAATAGTTATGTTGAATTTGTCATCGTCATTACAGCGAAAGCCGGAATCTCTATACCATCTGAGATTGCGGGTCTGGCCCACTATGACGAACAACTGAAACAAGATTGCGGAGCTAGTCCCCAATGACGGACACACCCTCGATTGCGGGTCTGGCCCGCAATGACGAGAACGCGCTTACAAGACAAACGTACCTTTAATGACGAACAACTGAAACAAGATTGCGGAGCTAGTCCCCAATGACGGACACACCCTCGATTGCGGGTCTAGCCCGCAATGACGAGAACGCGCTTACAAGACAAACGCACCTGCAATGACGAACTGCCTTTCGTCTGAATGACATATCCACAGCGTCATGCCAAACTTGATTCGGCATCTCTAGCAACTAAAAGGCTACTACTCGCTTACACCAATAAACCATCAAGCGATAATTGCCCATCTCGTTTTGGTTTCCAACCGCCATCGCCTGTCTTGTCTGCTATATCTTCTAGCACGCCAAGTATAGTTTGATGTTCCGGCGTCGTGCCATTCTTTAATAACGGTAATATGTTTAATACTATTTCATCAAATGTAGCTGTTTTACCTTCTCTTTCCATTCTACGCAAATAACTGAGCAAATAATATTTTATTCTTAACTTAATATCTATATGCGTTTGAAATTTGTTATCCTTCTTTATTTTAAACTGCTCACTTTCTTCATCATAATCAAATTTCTCTAGCAATACCGGCGTAACATCAGAATATTCCTTCTTTAACAAATCCAGAAAACCTAACTCTAATCCTTTTATTATCAATTCATCATTGATTTGTTCTAACGTCGCTCCATTGTTCTTTGCTATTATTCCCTCTACGGTCTGCATTACTATTTCCGCCACATTCATTCCCAAATTCGCTCTTAATATTGTTTTTGGGGTTTTAACTTTACGAAAATTTATTATCAATTGTCCTCGTAACACTGTAAAAGGATGTTGTATTTTCTTAAAACTACTATGCCCATTCTTTTGCGCCACAGCGCCGACATATTCAAATCCGCAACTTTCCGCGGTATTTAGTATCAAATGCCAAAACTCAGGGTCCTTATGCGCAAATACAAACGATAGCCATCTGTCAAATTTTAGCACTCTATACATCTCTTTTATGCTTTGCCCTATTAAATTGTTATATTCTTCTTTACTTTTTTGATGTTCGCCGCCTTCTATAGCTTCAAGTTTATAATCGTCTTCCGTAACGTCCAAGTCTAGCCATGCATTCCACATTACCGATAAGTCAAGATATGGTATCTTTTTGCCATAAGGCGGGTCAGTATAAATATAATCAACGCTTTCGTTGTGTATAAAAGATAAATCTGTCGCCGTTCCTTTTACAATCTGCGCTTTC
>JAITND010000029.1 GCA_031290625.1 Endomicrobium sp.
CAAGAGACTAACTTTAGAATCGCAAAAGATATCGCAAAAGATAAAGAAGCTACTACTATCAAGTGCCAAATCTTACGATGTATAAACCATATTTTTATATCTTTAATTTTCATATTTTAAAACCAATTGCTACTTAAATTTTATACAAACTTTTTTCTCTAAGTTTTCTATGATAATTTAACGCAAACCTGTGGGATTCATCCCTTACCGATTGCAAAAGTTTTAAAGCTTCGGAATGTTTGCTTAGAACCAAAGCTTTGTCTTTAGTAGGAAAAAAAATCTCTTCATTTTTTTTCGCTAATGAAACTATAGGCATATTAACTTGAAGTTCTTCCAAAGCGCTTACAGCCGCTCCAAGCTGCCCTTTTCCGCCGTCTATTAAAATTAAATCTGGAAGTTTTTCATTTTTTCTAATTAGCGATGAATATCTTCTAAAAACAACTTCCCGCATGGTGGCAAAATCATCAACGCCTTCCACTGTTTTTATTTTAAAACGTCTATAGTTTTTCTTATCCGCAATGCCGTTGTGAAATCTAACCATAGAAGCAACAGCATTTGCGCCTTGTATATTTGAATTATCAAAACCCTCTATAACGGCAGGAGAGTTTTTCAAACCCAAAACGCTTTTCAATTCATTTATGCCGTCAGCTCTTTGAACAGATTCGTTTATTTCGTCTTGAGTAATTTCGCTAATCATCACTCTTTCTGACATATTTTGAATAGCATAGAGCCTATCTCTTATTTCTTTTGCCTCTTCATAACGCATATCTTTACTTAAATCCAACATACGTGTCTGCCACTCGTATTTAAGTTTTTTAAATCTTCCGTTTAAAAACAACTCTACGTCTTTTATTCTGTTTTTATATTCTTCAAATGTAATTTTACCCATACACGGAGCATAACACATTTCCGTATGATAATATACACACGATTTAACCTTTTTTTCTTCAGGAAGTTCGCGCTGCGTAAAGTTTAACTTGCAAGGACGAATTTTAAAAAACTTTATAAGCCAGCGAATAAGTTTCTTAATGTAAAAAATCTGAGGATATGGTCCAAAATACAAAGAACCGTCGTCAATTTTCTTTCTTGTAAATGTTAAACGCGGGAAATCCTCGCCTGCTGAAAACTTTATATACGGGTAAGACTTATCGTCTTTCCACATAGAATTAAAGTATGGTTTGATCTTATTTATTAACTGTCTTTCAACAATCAACGCTTCTCTTTCTGAAGCGCACAAAATATAATCTATCTTGCGCATGGCTGTTATAATAGCAGCCGATTTTGAATTTATATCCGCATTGAAATACGACGACAATCTGTCTTTTAGACTCTTAGCCTTGCCGATATATATTATATTTCCTATTCCATCGCGCATTATGTAAACGCCAGGAAGCTTAGGAATCTGTCCAAGTTTTTTATTTCCGCTCTTAGGCATGAATTTTTGTCCTCTTATCTACTAAATACGCTTTTAAATGTTTTCAGCTCTTCAGATTTCAAAATATATGCTGACGCAACAAATGCAAGCAAGCTTAAAACTATGGCGGTAGGGACTGAAATAAATAAATTGTCAGACACCTTGCAAGCGTTCCAAGCGACAATGGCGGCAATTATTGAAGCAATTAACGACTTACAAGAAGAAAAGATTATTAGTCTCAAGCCAAGTCTTCCTATACGCTTTCTCAAGTATAGCGCAAGCAGTATAAAATTAAAATAAGAGGATAAAGCCGTTGCAAGAGCAAGACCGCCCACCCCCATAGGGTGCATCAAGACTATGCATAAAACAACATGCAGTACCATAGCCCATATAGCTGTTTTCACAGGCGTCTTAGTGTCTTGGAAAGAATAAAATGCGTTAGCAAAAATTTTCGCCGTAGCATAAGCGGGAAGACCTAAAGAATAATAAAATAAAGCATTATCAGTCATAATAGACGCTGCATATGCAAACCTTCCGCGTTCAAACAACATCTTAATTATTGGAAGTCCTATAGTCATTAATCCTGCGGCAGCCGGAAGCAAAGCAAAATTTGTAAATCTAACAGAATAATTAAGAGAATTCTTAAGAGTCGTCATATCCTTTTGAGCATAAGCTTTTGACATAGCAGGTAAAGAAACAGTGGCAAAAGCTAAACCAAAAATAGCAAGAGGCAGCTGCATAACCCTATTGGAATAGTATAAAGCAGTTATAGAGCCAATAGAAAGAAACGATGCGCAAATATTATCCACAAAAGCATTAATCTGATCCGCAGACAATCCAACTAAAGACGGCAGCATGAGCAAAGCTATCTTTTTTATTCCGGAGTGTTTTAAATCCAACATAAATTTTAGTCGCCAGCCTAGACTTTTAAGTTTGGGATACTGAACAAAAAAGTGCAAAGCGCCGCCTGCTATAACGCTTACGGCAAGCCCCTTAATCTGATTCCCAGAAACAAGCGCAGGGGCAATTGCCAACATATAAAAAACTTCCGAAAAACTTAACATTGACGGCGCAAACGCCGGTACAAAAAACGAATGCAAGGTATTAAGTATTGCAAACAAAAAAGCGGCAAGGCAAATAAAAACAATAAACGGAAACATCAATCTTGTAAGCTCTATTGTAAGCTGCATTTTTTCTGGATCGTTTGTAAACCCCAAAGCTATTATCTTTACAAGCGCCGGAGCAAAAAATACGCCCAAAATTGATATCGCAATAAGAATCAAAAGCAAAGCCGTAAAAACAATATTCAAAAATTTTTGCGTTTCGCTTTTATCTTTTGTATGCAAATATTCGCTAAACACAGGGACAAACGCCGCTGAAAACGACCCCTCGCCAAATATGCGCCTAAAAAGATTCGGTATTCTAAAAGCAGTATAAAAGGCGTCGGCAAATATGCCAGCTCCAAACAAATTGGCAACAAGCATATCTCTTATATATCCAAGAATTCTTGAAAGCATTGTTCCAAAGGAAGTTTTGCCCGCGTTTTTTACAAGAGTTTTATGTTCCATGCGTAAACTCTAATACAAATTCAACGTCAGGTTGAACTTTAAACCAAGTTTTTTGGCGCTTAGCGTAATGTCTTGTATCTTTTGAAAATTCCATTATCAACTCTTCTTTTGAAATATTCTTATCAAGATAGTGTACTACATGTTTATATCCTATTCCGCTCAAAGCGGGACAATTTCTATCATAACCCATATCTAAAACCTTACATGTCTCTTCTATCATTCCGTTTTCAATCATTAGCTTGCATCTTGAGTTAATTCTATCATAAAGAATATCGTTCTCAACTACAAGACTATAGTGCTTAAATTTATATCTTGGAGCTTTTGGTTTAATAAGCTCGCTCGTAGTTTTTCCCGAAAGAATGTTAATTTCCAAAGTCCTAAGCAATCTTTGAGGATTCTTTTTGTTTTTCTCAGCCGCAGCGGGATCTAATTTTAAAAGACTCTCGTATAATTCCCTTTGAGATTTATTTTTCAATTCTTTTCGCAGAGACTCGTCGGCTTTCGGCATATCGTCAAGATCGTAAAGCAAAGCTTTTATATATAATCCGGTACCGCCGACTATAACAGGCGCTTTCCCATTCTTAGTAATTTCAGATATTTTTAAATCTGCGTTTTTAACAAATTCCATTGCGTTATAACTTTTATCTGGATTTATAACGTCCGTCAAGTATTGAAATACTCCGTCGACTTCGCGAACGCCGTCTTGTATAAAAATCCCATCTTTATTTGTCCCAACGTCTAAATATTTATACGCCTGCCTTGAGTCGCAAGAGATTATCTCGCCGTTTATTTTTTTGCAAATTTCAACGGCTTTTTTTGTTTTTCCACTTGCAGTAGGTCCTGAGATAATTATTATCCCAATGTTTTCCATATTTAATTTTGGATTATTTCCGCTTAAAAAATTTTTCTAGTTCGTTTAAAGAAATTTTATAAGCTGTAGGTCTGCCGTGGGGGCAAGTAAAAGGATGGTCGCATTTGAAAAGATCGCTTATCATTTTTTTAGTTTCAACAAAAGACACGCTGTCTCCCGCCTTAATACTAGACCTGCAGGCAGAACGGATAATCTTCTCCGTCTTTTCCTTTATTTCGGCATTTTTGTCTTCTTCTATATCTGAAACTATAGTTTTAACTATTTGTTTAATCGCTACATTGCCAAGCAACGAGGGATACGCAGTAATTCTAAAAGCATTTTGACCAAACTCTTCAACAATTATTCCAAGTTCGTTAAACAGAGCAATATTTGCCTTGAGAACCGACGTTCCGCTCGGAGACATGTCAAAAGTCTCAGGGATAAGAAGATGCTGTATCCTTAAAGACTGAGTTTTTACCTGAGAAAGATAGACTTCATATCTTATTCTTTCAGCCGCAGCGTGTTGGTCAAAAATATACAGCTCGCCTTTATTTTCAACAACTATATATGTGTTAAACGCTTGTCCCAAAACTTTTATATTTTCGTCAAACTTTTCAGAAACAAACTCTTGTTGCCTTGCAAAAACATTAGCGTACTTATCTATTATTGAATAATTTTTAGGATTGTATTTTGATATTGGCTCAGTAACAACGCTGACGCCATTGCTAAAAGAAGAGCTTTTTTTATGTTGATACTTAAAATTACTTCCAGTATACGGTTTTAAAATCCCTGTTTCTTTTGGTTCGGGATTTATTTTTATTTCAGGGTGAGCATGCGATATAATAGCGTTTTTTAGAGACTTGTAAATAATGTCGTATACGCCTTGTTCGTCGGCAAACTTTACCTCTCTTTTGGTAGGATGTATGTTCACATCTATCTCAGAAGGATCAATTGTAATGTAGATTAAAATCCCCGGGTGTCTATCATGAGGCATAGATTCCCTGTAAGCTTGGTAAACGTAATAAATAAGCTGTCTAGGGTAATTTACTGGACGCGAATTTACAAAAAGGTGTTGGAATTTCTTATTGGCAAGAGAATTGTCCCTTCCAGTAAAATAAATATCCAATATTACTTTTGGGTGTTCTATTTTTATATTATTTAGGTCTTTTGCAAAATCCTTACCTAATATATCTGAAATTCTTTCAAGTTTATCGTCCGTTTTAGAAGACGAAAAAACAGCTTTATTTTCAGAAAGCATTTTAAAAGATATCTCCGGATTTGCAAGAGCAGCTTCTTCAAAAGAACTTATAATTCTTGAACGCTCAGTTGAATCGCTTTTCAAAAATTTTTGCCGCGCAGGAACATTAAAAAATAAATCTCTGACTTCGGTTATTGTTCCTTCTGACCCTGAACATGGAACAACGCTTACATTTTTCCCGCCGTTGCTTGAAAGCTTCCAACCAGACAATTCGCCTTTTTTTCTTGTTTTTATATCAAAATTAGACACCGCCGCTACGGAAGACAGAGCTTCGCCTCTGAAACCCATTGTGCATATATGAGATAAATCTTCAAAGTTTTCTATTTTACTTGTGGCGTGACTTAATATAGACAGCTCTAAATCTTTTTTATCCATACCGCAACCATTGTCGGAAACTCTTACAAGTTTTTTACCAGCTTCTTCTATCTCTACAGTTACGGAAGACGCAAAAGCGTCTAAAGAGTTTTCCACAAGCTCTTTGACGACATTTAGAGGTCGTTCTACAACTTCACCCGCAGCTATTTTATTGATGGTTTCCTGTGAAAGAATATTTATCGGCATTTTATCTGTACTTATCCTTCCAGTCTCTAAGAAGATTGAAAGCGTCAACTGGACTCAATGTATTTATGTCAACACCCCTTAATTCTACTAAAATCTGCGGCTCTTGCGGTTTATGGTTATGAAAAAACTCTATTTGGCGGTCATTATCTTTTGACTCGGATGCGGAATTTGCTTCAAGCCTATTTAAAATCTTATAAGCTCTTTCTACCACTTGATGAGGCAAACCTGCAATTTTTGCCACATGTATACCGTAAGATTTATCGGCGCTGCCTTCAATTATTTTATGTAAAAAGATAACATCGCCGTTCCATTCTTTAACGTCAACGCTAAAATTTACAACGCCTTTTAGAGTTTCTGAAAGCCCCGTAAGTTCAAAGTAATGCGTCGCAAATAAAACTTTAGCGCCGTCATTCGCCTTTTTTTTAACGTCTGCAAGAAATTCTATTATTGACCATGCTATAGACATTCCGTCGTATGTAGACGTGCCTCTTCCTACTTCATCTAAAATTATAAGACTTCTTTGCGTATATTGATTTAAAATATTTGCAGTCTCCGACATTTCAACCATAAAAGTTGATTCGCCGCCTGCAAGATTATCTCCAGCGCCTATACGCGTAAATATTCTGTCAACAATTCCTATTTCAGCTTGAGACGCAGGAACAAAAGATCCTATCTGAGCCATTATTACAATAAGCGCCGTCTGTCTAAGATAAGTTGATTTTCCCGACATATTGGGACCTGTAAGAATCATTATTTTTGATTTTTCGTTAAAAGAAACGTCGTTTGCCGTAAACTCGCCGTTTTTTAATATTCTTTCAACAACAGGGTGCCTGCCGTCTTTGATAGAAAGGTTCTTAGTGTTTGAAATTTTTGGACGGACATAATTGTACTCCAAAGCGTTTGAAGCAAATCCGCAAAACACATCTATCTCTGAAATAATTTGCGATGTCTTTAAAATATGCGCCGTATAGAGAGAAACTTCCTGTCTTAAAGAGTTAAAAATATCGCTTTCAAGCCTAAGAATTTTTTCCTGAGAAGAAAGTATCTTCTCTTCCAATGTTTTTAATTCGTCCGTTATATATCTTTCGCCGGTAGCAACAGTCTGTTTGCGAACATAATGTTTTGGAGCCAAAGCTACATTGAATTTGCTTACTTCTATGTAATAGCCAAAGACGGAAGTATACCCTATCTTAAGATTATTTATTCCAGAAGATTCTCTTTCTTTAACTTCAAGGTTTGATATAAATCCTTTAGCGTCGGTTGATATTTTCCTTAATTCATCAAGTTCAGAATTAACGCCGTTTCTTACTACATTTCCATCTTTTAGAGATATGGACGGCTCGTCAATTATGCAAGAGGAAATCTTTTCTATAATCTGAATATTATCAGGAATATTAAAAATCAATCCTTTGGTCCCGGATAGAATCTTAGAAATCTCGTTTATCACTTTTAGAGAATCTTTGAGAGCGGACAAATCTTTTGGATTTGCAGTTCCGGATGACGTTCTTGCAATTATTCTTTCAATATCAGAAATATATTTAAATTTCTCTACAATATCTTTCCTTACAGCCGATTCTTCTATAAAAAATTTTACTGCATTTTGTCTATTTTCTATCTTGGATACGTCTAAGAGAGGTTTGGTAAGCCATCGGCGTATTGTTCTTGCCCCCATAGGCGTTTTGGCGGAATCTATTGCTGAGAGCAAAGAATTTTCAAATTTACCGCTTGCCAAAGAGCTAACCAGCTCTAGATTTTTTACGGCAACTGCGTCTAAATACATAAAATCCGAATTATTTACGTATTTTATATTTGAAAAAATCCCGACGCTTTGCGGCTGCATTTCTTTTATATAAGAAAGCAAAGCGCCGCAAGCGCGAAAAATTTCTTTTTGATTTAATCCGATATCCTTAAATGCTCCTTCGCCGAAATGTTCTCCTATTGTTTTCTTTGAGTTTTCAAAATCAAAAAAATAATCATCTACGTATGAAATAGCGACTTTAACGCTTGCTGCAAAATCTTGAATTTGTTTATTTTTTGCATTGCTTGAAGATATAACCAGCTCGCCGAGGTTATATTTTGATATTTCAGCGTCAAGAAGTTTTAACGAAGTCTCGGAAGTAAAAAATTCTCCCGTTGAAATATCAGCGACCGCAAAAGCCGCAGACATTGAGTACTCATCAAAAACAATAGCCATCAGAAAATTGTTTTCTTTTGACTCTAAAAGCGTATCTTCTAAGATCGTTCCCGGCGTTATAACTTTCGTAACGCCTCGTTTCACTATGCCTTTGGAAGCGCCCGATTCTTCAAGCTGCTCGCAAACGGCGACTTTAAATCCTTTTGTTATAAGTTTTCTTATATAGGAATTCGCAGAATGGTAAGGAATGCCGCACATTGGCACGCATGTTTTCTTTGTCAATACAACTTCCAAAACAGGAGCAACCTGCACGGCATCTTCCCCAAACATTTCATAAAAATCTCCAAGCCTAAAAAACAAAATCACACCCGGATATTTGTTTTTAATATCGTAGTACTGCTTCATTAACGGCGTCAATTTCTCGGAAGACGTTTTACTCATTGATATAACCTAGATTTTTATTTGCGATATGTATTTGTGAATTTTATAAATAAACATTACAGATTTGACATAGTTTTTTGTTTCGTTAAAAGGTATTTTTGCCGCTTTTTCCGATAAGTCGGGAATTTCTCTAAACCACATGTCAACGTTGCCGATTCCCGCATTATACGCCGCCAAAGCCAATATTAGATTGTTATTGTAATAATTTAAAAGTTTTCTTAAGTAATACGCTCCAAACATTATATTTATTTGAGGATCCTTTAGCTTGTCTGAAGAATAGTCGGAAACGCTCAACTGTACGGCTATTTTGCTCGCCGTTTTAGGCATAATTTGCATTAACCCTACAGCGCCTTTATTAGAAACCGCTTCGGGATTTAGATTGGACTCTCTCTTTATAACCGACCTAACAAGCAGAGCGTCTACCCCAAATTTATTTGAGTATTCATTTATATAGTCGTCATAGCGTTTTTTATCCAATAACCCTACTCTATGTTCAACATTTACCACAAAAAACACCGCTAGAATCAGCGCAGACCAAACTACAAATTTGTTCATATAATATCGCCAAATAAAGAATTTACTTTAGCTTCTTTTATACTAACGTTTAAGCGTCTGCCCAAATCTTTTTCGTTTCTATCTTTTACAAAAACTTTGCGTCCGCTTCTTGTTCTCGCTTCTATAACACCATTTTCTATTTTTTCGGATAAAACCTGTTGAACGCTGCCAACCATTGAAGCGACTATTTCAACAGAAATCTTATTAGATTCTTCAAGTATTAGCGTATGGCGACTCTTTTTTTCTTCAAAAGGAATATCGTCAAGCATGTTTGCGGCTTTTGTATCGGGGCGAGGGGAATATCTAAAAGCGTATAGTCCGCCAAATCTTATTTCCTTCACGGCTTTCAAAGTTTCTTCAAAATCTTCTTTAGTCTCTCCCGGGAAACCCACTATAATATCGGTTGTTATGCTTATGTCGGGCGTTGCCGTTCTTAATTTTTTTACTAAGCCGACATAATGCTCATAAGTATACTTCCTGTTCATCGCTTTTAGAATTTTATTAGACGCAGACTGCATTGGCAAATGAATATGCGAACAAACTTTAGAAGCTGTTGCCATCATGTCTATAAGTTCGTCGCTCAAATCTTTTGGGTGATTAGTCATAAATCTTATACGTTCAAGACCGTCAATTTCCGCAATTTTTTTTACCAGCGAAGTAAAATTAACGTCCTTGTATTTATAAGAATTTACGTTCTGTCCCAAAAGCATTATTTCTTTAGCGCCGTTTTTTACTGCCAAAGAACATTCTTCTATTATATCTAAAGCATTAAGACTTATTTCTCCGCCTCTAACAAACGGCACCACGCAATAAGAGCAATAATTATCGCAGCCCCGCATAATTGTCACATATCTTACAACGTTGGAAGAAGAATCTTCAATTTTTCTCAAAAGAGAATAGTCTATATTGCACAAATCTGCAATTTTCAAGATAGCGTTATCTATATCTTTAGCGCCTACTATCAAATCAACGTTTTTAAAGCGTCGTTTAATTTTAGAACCTATTCTTTCCGCCATGCAGCCGACAACAACTATCTTAACGCCGGGATTTTCTTGTTTAAACTCTTCCGCTCTACCCAAAAAAGAAAACGCTTTTTGCTCTGCCTGCGCTCTAACAGAACACGTATTGAGTATTACTACATCCGCTTCCTGCAAAACGTCTACTTTTAAAGCTCCGTAAGTTGAAAGCGCGAGCCCTAATTTGTCAGACTCGCACACGTTCATCTGACAGCCGATTGTTTCAATAAAATAATTCAAAAACTTATCCTAATCCTATGCTAAATTTACGATTATAATATTATACAAAATTGCGCCAGATTGTTTATATTTTTGCGGAATTATCCCCTAGCACACTGAGAAATGTTCTTTGAAAGCGCAGTAGATAGAGAAAGTATTTGTAAAATGATACCCATACTACCAAAACAAAAACAAGGATAGTATAAGTTTAAAGGTTGGAGATATAGATTTAGCGCAACAGAGCGTGAATAATGAATATAGGATTTTACAGTTAGATAAGTTTAAAAAAAACAGAACGGTTTTCGATCTGTTCTGGGCGGGATTTTTCCTAAGGACTTGTATCCCTGGGATTTTGTCCGCTCTTGCGCTTCGCTCTCTTTCTCTTCTCTATCGCGCCGCAGCCGCGTTCGCGACAACGACGAAGTCTGGATCTTCTTTACAAACTTCTAAAGATTTTTTGTTTAAAATAATCAAAAGTTTCGTCAATAATTACGTCTAGTTTTACGAAATCCTCAACAACTCGGGTGACGCGCTGCTCTAGGCTAACCGCCGTTTGTCCAGTCGGGATAAATGTGTCTTTAATCAAACATGCCTTCGGGCAGTATCAGCGGCTACGGCAGCGGTTGTAGGTATCCGTGTTGAAGGAGTATCTGATGAATTGTGTCTCTCTCGTGGATTTCTTGAGGAGATATCCCCTCCAACAGCTCCCGTTCTTGCAAATGGAAATACCGACCTTGCAATCTGCCGCGGGACGCGGTAGGTATCTCGCGCAGCGGGATCAGGGTTGCAGCCAGATTTTCCGCTGGAGCCGATCTAACCGGCGTCAACGGATCTCTAGGCGTAGGCGGTTCTTTCTGATCATCCGCTGACGGCTGATCCTGACCTGCTGCTGGACGCCGCGCATTGAACGGGCGATCTAGCCTTGCCTGCACCTGCTACACTGGCTGTGGGTTTGTCTGCGGCGGCTGTCTACCCGATCAGACTTCCACGATATTAAATGAACCATGCGCAAATAAATCCACCAAGTTAGGAATGTAAGGTCACAGTGTTTCTATTTCCTCGCGTTCTTCGGGAGTCCACTCTCTGTTGCCGCGTGATCTAGCGGCTCTGTGAACGTATACCAATCGGTTCCTTGCTTCAGTGCGATCAACTTGGCGGATGATGGTCTGGTTTAACTCATGGGGCAGCTGAATCTCGTGGCGATGGCGATGGAGCCGTCTGGATGTAACGGCGGGTTATGGGCGACTGTCTATGAGGAAAAAAACGCCACCCAATTCCACCAAGTAAAAGTACAATAACTCCTACAATTAACGCGTACATTCTTTGCTCCCTATTTTAGTTCTAGGAATGTGAGGTCGCTTTGTTTTTATCAGCTTAGATTAGAGTTCGCGCTGGAACATACTAGCCATTTCTCTATTCCATTCATCTTCCTCATGCGCGTCAAAATGAAAGCCGAACTTGTTGTCTGCGCAGTATGCGGCATGCTGGGCTTTATTAAAGTGTTGTCCATTTTGTAGGTATGGCGCTATTGCGTCTACCTCTCTTTGCTCCTCTGCGTTCGGGTTCCTCATGCAGCCGCCGCTGAAAGCATTTTGATAAACAGTCACAAACCTGACCATCGCCTCGTAGGTGTTTCTCGGCGCTTGTGGGTTCGCCTGAGGCTGAAACGTACGCCACTGCAGCCATACTGCCTTTCGTTCATCTATGGTTAGCGCTGCCTGCTCTGCTGGCGGTTGTTGTTGCGGCTTCGGTGCCCGTCGTGCATCCCGTTTTGCACCAACGGACTTTACTGGCGACTCCGCGTGTACAAGTGGAATAAAACAATACAAAACTACGCCAACGAAAATTAAAACAACGACGAAAATTTTTCTAAACATTCCAGCTATCCCCCTTTTTATATGTACGCTAACTACCTAACAACTTTTTTCATGTGTATTTTCTTGCTCTTTAATATATTCTACTATCATGTCGCTTAACTGTCAAGCTCATATGTACTCGCCTCAAATCCGTATATTTCTCAACAGTTGATAGCCTATCCAACGTGGACCTTGCCTATTGTCTCGCTACATTTGGCGGAAACGCTCTGTTATGATAATCGTTCATCTCCGCAGGCGC
>JAITND010000042.1 GCA_031290625.1 Endomicrobium sp.
AAAAATATCATCGCCGTCAAGATAAACATCGCCTTTTCTTGAATACATAACGTCAAAATCATTCATTCTGTTGACTGTTCTTAAAAAAGTAGTTTTGCCGCTGTTGGCAGGTCCTATAACGCCCAAAATTTCGTTTTTAACAACATTAAGATCTAAAGAGTCCAAAACACATTTTTTATTATAGTAACAGCTTAAGTTTTCTATCTTTATTTTATCTACCATTTTCTACGTTTCCTGAAATAAATTCTTGCAAAAATAGCAACACAGCTCATAGTCAAAACCATCATTAACAAAACAAGAGCCGTACCATATATGATATTTTTCGGCATGTTTGGGATTTGCGTTGAAATAATATAAAGATGATAAGGCAAAGCCATAACTTGATCAAATATTGAATGAGGAAGATGAGGCGCATAAAATGCCGACGCGGTAAACAATATAGGAGCAGTTTCTCCCGAAATTCTTGCAATACTTAAAATGGCGCCAGTCAAAATACCGGGTATTGCGTTCGGAAGAACAACATGCCTTATAGTCCGCCATCTACTCACTCCTAAGGACAAACTCGCCTCTCTAAAAGAATACGGCACGCTGTTTAACGCGCTTCTAGCAGTGGTTATAATGACCGGAAGCTCCATTATTGATAAGGTCAAAGCGCCGGCAATTATAGAAACTCCTAGCTTTAAAAACATAACAAAAATTCCAAATCCAAACAATCCGTAAACAACCGACGGAACTCCAGCCAAATTAACGATTGCAAGTTTTATTATTCTTGTAAGCATGTTGTCTTTCGCATATTCGTTTAAATATATAGCGGCGCACACGCCTACGGGAAGCGTAACCATAATAGCGCATAACACTATTGAAAGAGTTCCTAGTATTGCCGGTAAAATTCCCCCGCCGCGCATACCGTCCTTAGGCATTGACGATAAAAATTCCCAGCTTATAGCCGACGCGCCGTTTTTTACGATCATGAAAACTATTAAAAGCACCGGTGCTATCGCCAAAATAGCGGCAAAGCAGAGCAGCGTGTATGAAAACTTTTGAGATAATTTAGGATTAAGTTTTATCATGTATTTTTACTTTTCCCGAGAAATAAATCCGCGATAAAATTTATAAGAAATGTTATTAAAAAAAGAACAAGCCCTATCGCGAACAAAGACTTGTAGTGCATACCGCCTCTTACCGTCTCGCCCATTTCAGCCGCAATTGTGGCGGTCATCGTTTTTACAGGTTCAAAAATAGAATGAGGGATATGAGCCGCATTGCCTGTTATCATCATTACAACCATCGTCTCGCCAATTACTCTGCCTATACCAAGCATCACAGCCGCAATTATGCCTGGCATCGCCGCCTTTAGAACAATTCTTCTTATAGTTTGCCACTTGGTTGCGCCCAACGCTAAAGCTCCCTGTTTATACTGCCAAGGAACCGAACGTATAGCGTCTTCCGATATTGTAACTATGGTAGGCACCGCCATGAAAGCAAGCATTATTGAACCTGAAAAAGCCGTAAGACCGGTAGGCAGATTAAAAATAGTTTTTACCAGAGAAACTAACGTAATCATTCCGACAAAACCTACGACAACGCTGGGGATCGCAGCCATAAGTTCAACCAAAGATTTTAAAATGTCGCGAACTCCTTTTGGAACAATTTCAGAAATAAATAAAGCCGTCATAATTCCTATAGGAACAGCTATAGCGCACGCGCCAATCGTTACAAAAACTGAACCTACTATTAACGGCAAAATTCCAAATGAAGACGGGTCCGAGGAAGGATACCAAAAACGCCCTCCGATAAAATTTAAAACTCCAAAATCTTTAAAAAAAGAAAGACCTTCCTTAAACAAAAAAGAGAAAATCAAAACAACAAATATAATAGACGCTATTCCACATATAAAAATTATTTTTTCAACAATAAAATCTAAAGTTTTTTTCATATCAACCTTTTATTGAAACTATTATAAAAGACAACTTGTAAACAAATTTTTCTCATTATCATCTTTTAGATTTTCAAGTCTGTTAATAGCCGTATTGCAATATGTTCTATCAATATCTATACCTATGTACTTTCTTCCCAACAACGCAGCTGCAACCAATGTGGTTCCGCTACCGCAAAAAGGATCTACAATAACGTGACCTTTGCGCGTAGTAAGCTCTATCATGGCTTGCATCAATTTCAACGGCTTTTGCGTAGGATGTAATCCTATATCTGAACATTCAGAGGGTATATTTACAATGTTGTTTGGACTATTATTGGCATACTTCATAAACCCTATCTCATTATATGCCCCTACCTCATTACTTAGCATATTGTCTGCAATCGTAGATCCAATTTTATATGGCTTTACAAACCATAAAACAGGTTCATAAGTTGGTCTCAAATTTCCAACTTTCCAACCATGCCACTTATCCGCAGAAGACTCATCTCCTCTTTTCCTGTAGACAATACTAAGTCGTTGCGCACGGTGGGCCGCCCTTTCCTTTGACCACGCTAACATATCTTTATACGTGAACCCAACATCTTCAAACGCGCAGATACACCTATGAGCAAGTCTTCTACCTGCGAAAACAATTGCAGACGCTCCCGGTTTTAAAATCCTGAAACAATCTTGCGCCCAAGATAAACACCACTCATAATACTGCTCCGGTATCAATCTATCAGATTGAGACCAACCGTTAAGAGGTTTCCCTCGTTTTTTAAAAACACATCCTGCTTTTAGTTGGGCTGGACTCGCACCCAAAAAAGCCGAGTTTGTATTACTATGCAAAACATCCCAGTCGTCTATACCTATACCATATGGAATATCGCTTAACATTAAATGAATACTTTCAGATTCAACATTTTTCAAAATTTCTCGGCAATCGCCAAAAATTACGCTATTTAACCGCACAATACCGTTTATCATAAATTAACCCTTAAGTTCTTTTATATACTTCTCAATAGAATTAATTTTCTCTTTGATTTTTAGAGACTTTAGCAACTCATTTATGGCTTTCTGTTTTGAGAAACCTTTAACTTCTTCAATTTTACTGCGCCAATACTTTATTTCAGACATACTACGACTGGTTATTGATTTTTTGCAGTTACAAAAATAATTTAGAAAATCATCATAAGAGATATTTAACCTTTTGCTCTTTCTGTGTTTACAGAAGCTCTAATTCCAAGTTCTTGTAAAGATTTTGCCAACAATATATCTGTAACTTTTGAATACAATTTCCCTTCTGTTGAATCGTGTATTTATATATTCTGGTATTGCGCCTATTTCTTTAAGTAGCGCAAGCAATTCTTTCCTACTTAATTTAAAAATTTCCCCATAAAGAGTCGAGGTTGTTTTCAAAAAATCTCTACTATCCATTGAAAATTCGGTTATTAATCTCTTTAGTTCAAGAAAATTCATAAAGTCCGTAACTCTTTTTGTCCTAATTCTTTTATTGGGACAAAATCCGTTTCTAAAACAATTTTTTGCCCTTCCTCAGACAAAACGTAATCAATAAACATTTTTATTACGCCGCTAGGTTTCCCGTTAGTATATAAATATAACGGTCTTGAAATAGGATACGATCCGTTTAAAACATTTTCCGTATTAGGATAAATATGCCTGCTTTTATCGTCAACCGCTACAGACAGAGCTTTAACGCCGTCGTTTACAAATCCCATGCCGACATATCCCAAAGCGTTGGGATTTTGCAATACCTCATCGTATATTGCCTGTGAAGAAGACATCATCAAACAATGAACGGAAAATTCGTCTTTGACATTTTTATCGTTATTCCTTAACACGCGTTTTTTAAAAAACATGTGCGTGCCTGAATTGCTTTCTCTTGAGAGAATTACTATTTTTAGATCTTTGCCGCCGACTTCTTTCCAATTTGTAATTTTTGCCATAAATATATCGCGAAGTTGTTCTATCGTCAATTTGTCAACAGGATTATTTTTATTCGCCAAAACCGCAAGTCCGTCAAGACCAACTTTAAATTCAACTGGTTTTATATTATTTTTCTTTGCCGACGATTTTTCTTTATCTTCTATTTCGCGGGAAGACATAGCTATATCGCAAGTCTTGTTAATTAAAGATGCAAAACCCGCGCCTGAGCCGCCGCTTGTGACGCTTACGTTATACGTAGGGTGTTGTTGTACAAAATTCTCAGACCACGCCTGAATTAAATTTACAATAGTGTCCGAGCCTTTTATCTGTATGGAAGCCGTATATTTGCCGCCGCCATTGGCATATTTACCGCAACCATAAAATAAACAACCAGCCGCAGCCGATACTAATATTAAATTTAATATTATCTTTTTCATTATTCCCACTCAATGGTAGCTGGAGGTTTATTTGAAATATCATAAACCACTCTGTTTGCGCCTTTAACCTCGTTTATAATTCGGGAAGATATGCGTCCAAGCAGGTCGTACGGAAGTTTTACCCAATCGGCTGTCATAGCGTCGTCGGAATTTACAACTCTCAATGCAATAACATACTCATATGTTCTGACATCGCCCATGACGCCGACCGTCTTAACTGGAAGGATTACAGCAAAAGACTGCCAGATTTTTTCATAAAGTCCAGCTTTGATTATTTCCTGAGTTACTATATCGTCGGCAGCTTTCAAAATATTCAGCTTTTCTTCCGTTACTTCGCCTAAAGTCCTCACAGCAAGACCCGGACCTGGGAAAGGCTGTCTGTTTATAATTTCTTCAGGAATTCCAAGTTCTTTTCCCAAAACTCTTACTTCATCTTTGAACAAAAACTTCAAAGGTTCAACTAATTTCATCTTTATTTTTTCAGGAAGTCCGCCGACATTATGATGGCTTTTAATAGGAGCTTTTGATCCCTTTATAGAAACGCTTTCTATTACGTCGGGATAAATCGTCCCCTGTAAGAGATAGTCTATGCCTTTTAACTTCTTTGCCTCTTTGTCAAAAACCTTTATAAAGGTACGACCGATAATTTTTCTCTTCCGTTCGGGGTCTGCAACGCCTTCAAGTTTTGATAAAAATATTTTCTTGGCGTCAACAATTATAAGATTTTTACCAAACATCTTGCCGAAAACTTTTTTAACCCTTTCAGTCTCGCCAAGTTTTTGAAGACCGTGGTCAACATAAACGCAGACAAGCCGTTTGCCTATTGCTTTATGCAGCATTACAGCCGCAACTGAAGAATCTACGCCGCCTGATAACGCGCACAAAACTTTGCTTTGGCCCGCGCGTTCGCGGATTCTTTTTACTTCGTCTACTATGTAAGACTTCATGGTCCAATCGCGTTTAGAGCCGCAAATATTAAATATAAAATTCTGAAGTATTTTTTTGCCGTTTACAGAGTGTTTTACTTCTGGGTGAAACTGAACGCCATACATATTCTTTGAGATGTTTTCTATGGCGGCATAAGGAGAATTCTCAGACTTTGCCGTAACTTTAAAGCCTTTGGGCATTTTAGAAAGTCTGTCGCCGTGGCTCATCCAAAAAGTTTCTTTAGACTTAAGTCCTTTAAAAAGAGAACAACCGCATCCTACGTTTACGCTTGCAAGTCCAAACTCTCTGCGTTTTGACGGAGCAACTTTTCCGCTAAGACGTTCGGCTATAAGCTGCATTCCGTAACATATCCCCAAAATAGGAACATTTAACTCCCAAACTCTACAATCAGGCCAAGTCGCGTCTTTTGAATAAACGCTATCGTAGCCGCCTGACAATATCACGCCCTTTAAATCTTTTATCCCAGAAAAAGAATCCAAAGACTTATTTCCGGGACATATCTCGCAATACACTTTCTCTTCTCTTATGCGTCTTGCAATTAACTGAGCGTACTGCGAGCCAAAATCCAAAATTAAAATCATTATTCTTTTCCTGTCTTCTTACTTTTGTTTGTATTTGCTTTTACATATACTGCAGTTTCTCTTGCGCTCAGTTTTATTAAATCTGTTAGACTCTACCGCAGGTAAAGACAACATAACAAGCGTTACTATCCCAGCCAATCGCTGGAATAAACCGTAACAATTGAAACCAACCGCTTATATTAGCGGCGCGCAGTCTGAAGAAATAACCCCCGAAAGCATGCTATTTAAATGACAACTAGAACAAAAAGAGTCAACGCAAAATACCAAAACTGCTTTAAGAGTAGCGCGCCCGCAGAAGTCTGCATAATGAAATCTTATAACTTCCCAAAAGTATGTCTTTATAAAATCAGACGTTGGCGCACCATCCTATGTCAATACGTAACATATGGTAAGTAACGCGTAATAAACTTGAAATATTGTATCAAATTTTTGCTGAAGTTATAGTCTTCTGAGCTTGGTATTTGCCCTTTCTATCGGCATAAGAAACTTCGCAAATTTCACTTACTCCTAAAAACAACACTTGGGCTATGCCTTCGTTTGCATAAACTCTCACAGGGGCCGACGCAGCGTTTGCTATTGAAAGGGTAACATAACCTTCCCATTCAGGCTCAAAAGGAGTGATATTTACAAATACGCCGCATCTTGAATATGTAGACTTTCCAAATGCAATCGTTACTATATCTCTAGGTATTTTGAAATACTCTATAGTTTTACCTAAAACCACGGAGTTTGGAGGAATCTCGCAGTAATCCTTAACCGTTATCGCCTCAAATAAATTATCTTGAGACTGTTTGGGATCTAAGACGCTCACATCCTTCTTCATTATTTTAAATTCATTTGAAAGGCGCATGTCATAACCGTAAGAAGAAGTTCCGTATGAAATTTTACAGTCTCCGACTTGCCCCGACTCAAACGGTTCTATCATTTTCCGTTCAACCGCCATCTTTTTTATCCACTTGTCGTTTTTAACCATTTCTTCTATCCTTTTACTCAAGAACATTTAACTACAAGGCGGCAATCGGCAATATAAATCAACAAACAATATTTATTTTTTATTACTTCGTTTCATATGTTCTTTCTTCAATTTTTTTAGTTCCTGCATAAAAGTATCTATATCCCCAAATTTTCTGTATACAGACGCAAATCTCACATACGCCACCAAATCAACGTCCCAAATTTTTTCCAAAATTTTATCCCCTATGGTACTAGAGGGAAGCTCCATAACATATTCGCCCATAATATCATTTTCAATTTCGCTGACTATTTTTTCTATTGTTTCAACTGAAATTGATCTTTTCTTACAAGCTCTGTCTATGCCCGTCCAAATCTTTTTTCTGTCAAAAGGCTCCCTTCTGCCGTCGGATTTTACTACCATAATAGTAACTTCTTCGGGTCTTTCAAAAGTGGTGTATCTTTTTTTACAATTGGAACATCCTCTGCGTCTCCTGACTGCGGACGTATGCTCTACAGGACGCGAATCAAGAACTTGGTCGCGAAAGCTCCCGCAAAACGGACATTTCATTAGATTTTTCTCTTTATTTAAAGATTAAAAAACTACCTGTTGTGGTATTAAATAATGCTATCACATACGCATAGACTTGTCAATTAAAACCAGCAGCTATATACATACTTTACAAGCGGCAAATGCGCAGTAGCAAAACGACACTAACAGCGGCGCTAGATGATTTAAGATCTAACAAAACAAGAATTTTCAGCGATGGAGCCTATCCTGAGTTTATCAGATAGATTCCCTCGCAAATCCGATAAACGCAAGATCCAAAAAGCCAATTTACATAAACTTTGAGACAATTTGATTGAATGTAAATACGTGTTCTTTGGCAAGTTTTATTTTATCCTCTTGTTGTATAAGCGTTTTTTCTTTTAGACATTTTAACAGAGTAGTTTGGCGCTCAATAGACTTGAAGCATTTTATGGATAAACCTTCAGACAAAAGCCTTAACCCCAACATTATTGTTTCAGTTGTATAAAGTTTTTCTCCGATATATTCATTTTCTACCGTACAATCTATGTTGTTTTCAATAAAATTTATATATTTTTCAATATTTTCTACGTTCTTATATCTATTTCTTTCCAAATATCCTGAAGATCCCGATCCAAGACCTATATATTCTAAGTTACGCCAATAATTTGTATTGTGAAAAGCTTCTTTGTTCTTTTTAGACCAGTTTGAAATTTCATAATGAACATATCCGCTATGTTCCAAAACCTCTACGGTTTTGTCATACATCTCGCGTTGTAATTTATCGTCAGTAACAATGCGGTTTTCATAAAAAGGCGTATTTTCTTCTATTGATAAAGGATACAACGATAAATGCTCGCTGTTAAATAACAACGCTTTTTTCAAAACGCTTTCCCAGCGGTCGACAGTTTGGTTTGGCAATCCGTATATTAAATCTACGCCTATATTATTAAACCCTTCATGTTTTGCCGCATTATAAGCGGCGCAAAAAGTTTTAAAATCGTGGACGCGCCCTAAGCGCTTTAAAGCTTTGTCTTCAACAGATTGAAGCCCTATGCTTAACCTATCGACGCCAAATTCTTTTAAAATAAGCAACTTTTCTTTTGAAACTGATTCGGGGTTAAGCTCAAAAGTAAATTCTTTCGCTTCTGACAAATTGAAAACATTGTTTAAAGATAGCAGAAGTCTTTGTATTTGTTTAGAAGATAAAACAGACGGGGTACCGCCCCCAATATATATTGAATTTATTTTTTTATTTTTAAACTTTTGCGAATGCTTTATCAAAGAATCAATATATTTATCGGCTAAGTCGGCATCATATTTTGTTGAGAAAAAGTCGCAATAAAAACATTTTCGCCTGCAAAATGGAATGTGTATATATAAACCTGTCATATGCATAAAACAAGACGCCAGTTTTTCAACGAGCATCTAAAAATTTTTAATTATTTGCTTTTGCCTGTTTTGACGCGTCCTTAAACAATTCCGCTATACCTCCAAGAGACGCCGTAACGCCCGCAGTTTCTAAAGGTAAAAACACTTTTGTAGCCTGTCCATCGGCAACTTTGCCTAAAGCTTCCAAATATTTTATGGCTATAAGGTCGTTTGTAGGTTTGCCCTCATGGATAGCTTTGTAAATCATTTCAATTTTATATTTTTCAGCTTCAGCAACTTTTCTTATAGCTTCAGCTTCGCCGGTAGCTTCCAAAACTTGCTTCTCTTTTACAGCTTCCGCATCAAGAATAACCGACTGTTTAGCGCCTTCAGCCTTAAGAATAGCAGCTTGCCTTAAGCCTTCGGCTTCCAAAATATTTGCTCTCTTTTCTCTTTCAGCTTTCATCTGTTTAGACATAGCATCTGTAATGTCTTTAGGCGGGTCAATTTTCTGTATTTCAACTCTTGTAACCTTTACGCCCCATTTGTCTGTCGCTTCGTCCATTACAACTCTCAGTTGCGCGTTTATTTTTTCTCTTGACGTGAGAGTACTGTCCAACTCCATGTCGCCTATTACGTTTCTCAAATTTGTCTGCGCAAGTTTTAAAGCAGCAAGAGCAAAATTTTCAATGTTATAAACCACTTTTACCGGATCTGTAACCTGAAAATATATAATAGCGTCTACAACGACAGAAACGTTGTCTTTAGTTATAACGCTTTGCGGCGGTACGTCAATAACGCGTTCTCTCATATCTACTCTGAGCATTCTTTGAAATATGGGGATTATAATATTTGCTCCTGAATCCCTTGTGCCCGTATACTTGCCCAATGTTTCAATAAGTCCTTTTTCGTACTGCCTTATTATTTTTACGGAATTAGCTATAAAAATCACAGCAAACGCCGCAATCATTCCTAAAAATATAGTCATCTTGTCCCTCCATACCTAAAATAGCGGTTATGTATTCCTTTTTTTTCCTTTACTTTTCAACTGTCAAAGTCGTCCCGTATATACTCTTAATTTTTACAGTCTCGCCTTCTAAAATTTCAACGCTAGATTCAGCTCTCCAAATTTCCCCCAAAACCTTCACAAATCCTGGATTAAGAGGCGTGATTTTACCCGTAACAACAGCTTCAGTTCCTATAAGAGAATCTACGTTTGATTCTACAGTTTTTGACTTTTTTATTATTCTCTTAAAAAACGGTCTTACAAAATATAAAGATAAAATTGAAACTATAATGAAAACAATAATTTCAATCCAATTTGAATTGAAAAAATAAGCCGCTCCTGCCGCAAAAACCGAACCTATAGCAAGACACATGCAAAAGAAAATAGACGAAGTCGCGATTTCACAGATTACAAGAACTACCGCAGCGGTAAGCCACGCAATCCATGTCATGATATAAACTTCCAACGCGTTATAGGCCAGTACAAGAACATTGCCTTTCCTTTTACATACTCATCAGGCAACGGTCCCCAAAAACGCGAGTCAAAAGAAAAATCTCTATTGTCGCCCATCATCATATAACGCCCTTCAGGCACAACAACAGGTCCAAAATTATCTCTTACAAAAGCAGGCGGAATGGAAGTAAACCTTCCATTTTCCCAAGCTTTCTGATAATCTCCATCGCTTTTAAACAATTCAAAACTTTGGGAAACAGAGTCATCATCATGAATCGCGTAAACTTCTTTTACGAAAATACCATTCAAGTAAAGTTTTTTATTTATTAGTTCAACCTTATCGCCGGCGACGGCAATACATCTTTTTATGAAATCTTTTTTAACTCCATGCTCTCTTTCATCAATCGTTAAAGCTTCGGGAGGACACTGAAAAACAACAATATCGCCTCTTTTTATATTCTTTAAAGCGCCATAACGTTTGCCAACGTATTTAATAAATGGAATTCTAAAACCATAAAAACACTTATTAACGAATAGATGATCTCCTTCAAGGAGAGTGTTTCTCATACTTCCCGACGGAATTTTAAAAGCCTGAATAAAAAAGAACATAATAAACGACGCTATTATCAAAGCCGTCCAAATGGTGTCCGCCCATGAATAAACGTTTTTAAACAATTTTTTAGAAGTCTGCGTTTTAAAACATTTTTTGAAAATCTGCATTGTCATTGCTATTGCAAAAATAATACACCCTGCAATAAAAAGCTTTAATTCCATGATATTACCTCTCTTTTCCATTTATTCATCTATTTTAAGCACAGCCGCAAACGCTTCAGGCGGCATTTCTACTCTGCCAAACTGACGCATCTTGCGTTTGCCTTCTTTTTGCTTTTCAAGAAGTTTGCGTTTTCTGGTTATATCTCCTCCATAACATTTTGCAAGAACGTCTTTACGCATAGCCGATATTGTCTCTCTGGCAATTATTTTATTGTCTACTTTTGCCTGTATAGGTATTTCAAACATATGTCTTGGGATAATGCCTTTTAGTTTCTCGGCAAGATAATGCGCGGCAATCTGAGACTTGTCCTTATGCGCAATAACCGTAAAAGCGTCTACAACTTCCGAATTTATCATGATTTCCAATTTAACCAAATCCCCAAGCTGGGGATCTATATGTTCATAATCAAAAGATGCGTATCCCTTTGAAGCAGATTTTAGAGCGTCATAAAAACCAACTATTATTTCCGCCAGCGGCATATGATATTTCAGAAAAGCTATTTTAACATTCATATACTTCATTGAAATCCGCTTTCCCCTTCTCTTCTGGCACAACTCAAACATGGCGCCTAAATATTCAACAGGACAAATAATCGTAGCTTCAACATAAGGCTCCCAAATTTCTTCAATGTCTGCATTGTTTGGAAATTTGGAAGGGTTGTCTATGGCAACGTATTTATCCTTTGTTTTCACTTTATACACAACGTTTGGCGCCGTAACCAAAAGACTTAACCCAAACTCTCTTTCAAGTCTTTCTTTGATTATTTCCAAATGCAAAGAACCCAAACATCCGCACCTAAAACCAAACCCTAAAGCTACAGACGTTTCAGGGAAATATAAAAGCGAAGCGTCGGAAAGTTTTAGCTTTTCCAAAGCAGTCTTCAAACTGTCGTATTCAGAAGCGCTGTCTGGATAAAGACCCGCGAAAACAAACGGATTTATTTCTTTATATCCCTTGTGAGGATGTTTTGTCGGGTTTGTACTCTCCGTTATGGTGTCGCCAATTTTTATATCTCTAATGTCTTTTATGCCGGCAACAACATATCCAACTTCTCCTGAAGAAAGTTCAGACGCTTCTATCATCTTTATTTTCATATAACCGACTTCAAGAACTTCGCGCTCAGCTCCCGAAGCTATAAAACGAACCTTCATGCCCTTGCGAATTTTGCCGTCAAAGACTCTTATAATAACTATAACGCCTCTGTAAGACTCATAAAAAGAATCAAAAATTAAAGCTGACAAAGGCTCGTCATTTACAATTTTTGCAGGAGGAATATTTGCAATAATAGAATCAACTATTTCATTTATTCCTATACCTTCTTTAGCGCTTGCAAGAATAGGCTCCGCGTCAATGTCAAGACCTTCCTTCATTTGTTCGTATGCGCTGTCAACGTCGGCTGTAGGCAAATCTATCTTGTTTATAACAGGAACTATTTTTAAATTAGCGTTCTTGGCAAGAATGGTATTTGCAAGCGTTTGAGCTTCAACACCCTGAGCGGCGTCTATCACTAAAATCGCGCCTTCGCACGCTGCTAACGCTCTTGAAACTTCGTATGTGAAATCAACATGTCCGGGCGTGTCTATCAAATTTAAAACATAACTTTTACCGCTCTTATCTGTATAATTCATTCTTACGGCTTTAGCTTTTATTGTTATGCCTCTTTCTCTTTCAAGCTCCATACCGTCAAGTATTTGGTTTTTCATTTCTCTTTTGGAAATTGTTTCCGTATACTCAAGAAGTCTGTCGGCAAGAGTGCTTTTCCCGTGGTCAATATGAGCTATAATGCAAAAATTTCTTACGTTAGACATTAATCCTTTTCCTCATAATCATTAGCCATGGATTTGCATTCTGACGAAATAAGAAAACATAATCTATACCCAACCCGCCGCCAAAATCTCTTTCAACGCTTTTTTTAGAATTAAAAATTTGTTTAAACGCAGCTCCAGCTCTGATTTTCAAAGTATTTATTGAGCCGTTTATAAGCGTAAAACTCAAACCGGCGGACTCTATACGCACAACCGGATCCCAGAATTTATTGTTCTGAGACAAAATGTAAAATGAACCATACGGCTGTAAATTCTTAAATATCTTATGTATATACCGTATTAAACTCTATAGTATCCAGACTTATAGAATTTGAACCATTAGAAACTGCTTCGCCGTAGTATTCTTTCAAAGTAGTCAACCAATTTGAAGAAATACCGTCACTTATGGCAGACGCGTCCACCCTACCCTGCCAGTTCTTGAAAATGTTTCTTTTCCAGTCCAATTTTGGTTATATCAGTCTGATTATACAACCGTGTAAAATACCTAAAAACTTCCAAAGTTTCGGAGAAGTTCCTTGTTGAATCGCTTGCCCGAAAGAAAAATCTGTATAGAGAAACAAACAAAACAAAAAAGCCGGCGCTTTTTTCATCGCATATTCTCTGTAACAATCGATTATTTATACAGGACTCAACTTTTATACTGTTTTTCAATCAGTTTTTTTCTCAGCAAATCCAAAACCGTATTGACTGTTTTGCCTCTTATGTCTTTTCGCGTTCCGGCAAAATTAAATTTGAAGCTTTCCGTTTTCTTTTTGTCGGCAAAACCGACGTAAACCAAACCCACAGGTTTGACTTTTGAGCTGCCTCCGGGTCCAGCGATGCCGGTAACAGAAAAAGCGTAATCGCTTACCGTAAGATTCAAAATACCGCAAGCCATTTCTTTTGCAGTTTCTTCGCTTACCGCTCCAAAATTCTTTAAAGTTTCCTCTTTTACGCCAAGGATCTTTATTTTAGATTCGTTGGAGTAAGTTACAACAGAACTTTTAAAATATAAAGAACTGCCCGCAACATCCGTAATAGCCGAGGCTATTTTCCCTCCGGTGCAAGACTCAGCGAAAGAAACCGTTTTTCTCTTTTGAATAAGAAGTTTTCCTACTACAGACGCAAGAGTATCTTCGTTATATCCAAAAATATTATCTTTTAAAACGTCGCCAAATCTTAAGTTTAAATTCTTTACCGCGTTATCTACAACAAACTCATTAACGCCTGAAACCGCAAATTTTATATCCACTATAGAATCGCTTGCCAAAATACCAAATTCCACAGCTTGCGAATCTCCAAATTTAGCTTCCTCAATAATAGGTTCTATTGCTTCGGCAACTGCGGATTCTGATAAACCAAACACGCGTAAAGAAGCGTTTTTCCTTATACCTGAAGAATAACTTTTTAAAAACGGTTCGACGTTTTCTTCAAACATCGGCTTCATTTCCCTTGGAGGACCTGGAAGCAAAAACAAAGTTTTGCGGCCCTTCTTTCCATCGTTTTTAAATTCAAAATGCAACGCTTGTCCGGGCGCTGTGCCTAAATGATTTTCCAAAACTTTGGCGCTGTTAATAATATTTGCCTGCCTTTCGTTGATTTTTGGTATTTTTGAAATTGATTTTTTAGCAAAGTATTCTTGTATAGACTTTAAAACTTTCTCTTCGGAATAAATTGAAAGATCCAAGCATTCGGCTGCGGTCTCAACAGTTATGTCGTCAAAAGTTGGACCAAGCCCCCCTGTTACAACTATGACGTTGCTTCTTGCAAAAGCAATGTTAAACTGTTTTGCCAAATCTTGTTTTTTGTCGCCTATGTCAGTAACGCAAGACAATTCAAGACCTATATTAAATAATCTTAAGCCTATATACGCCGCGTTTGTATTGAGTTTTCCAGCGAGAAATTCGCTTCCTGTGCAAATAAGTTCTATTCTCACAAATTTATAACCCTATAGCGTCTATTATATCTTTCATATTCGCTTTAACTTTTTTAGGTTTAACAGCGTTGACGACTGCAGTATCGGGATCTTTCAAGCCGTGTCCCGTAAGTACGCATACAACTTTTATGGGTTCATTATTTTTGAAATATCCTTGCCTTACATATTTTATAAGCCCGGCAATAGACGAAGCCGACGCAGGCTCGCAGAAAATGCCTTCAGTCGCAGATACAATTCTATACGCTTCTAATATCTCATCGTCAGTTACTTTGTCTATAACGCCGCGCGATTCATCTCTTGCTTCTTCCGCCGTCTTCCAAGAAGCAGGGTTTCCTATTCTTATAGCCGTCGCTATCGTCTCAGGTTTTGCTATTGGGCGGCCTTCAACTATCGGCGCAGACCCAGCGGCTTGAAAGCCCATCATTTTTGGAAGAGCATATTTAGAAGGCTCCGCTTTATTATAATCTTTATATCCTTTCCAATACGCAGTGATATTTCCCGCGTTGCCAACAGGCATAAATTGATAATCAGGAGACTGCGCTAAACTTTCGCATATTTCGTATGAGGCCGTCTTTTGTCCTTCAATTCTAAACGGATTAACAGAATTAACTAGCGTTAGCGGATATTTCTCGCTTAATTTTATTGCAAAATTCAACGCGTCGTCAAAATTGCCGTCTATTTCCAAAACTTCAGCTCCGTGCATAACGGCTTGAGATAATTTTCCTAAAGCTATTTTCCCTTCAGGTATAAGAACAACGCACTTTATGCCTGCTCTTGCCGCATAAGCGGCGGCTGACGCGGACGTGTTTCCTGTTGAAGCGCATACGACAGCCTTACTTCCCGCCTCGACAGCTTTTGAAACCGCCATTGTCATTCCTCTGTCTTTAAATGATCCCGTAGGGTTCATACCCTCAAACTTAAAATATATTTCGCCGATAAATCCTATTTTTGTCGGCAAATTTCTCGCCTTTATAAGAGGCGTGTTCCCCTCGTGAAGAGATATAATAGGCGTTTGTTCAGTTACTGGTAAAAATTTCCTGTATTTTTCAATCAAACTTTTATAAGACATTTCTTCTTCCTTTAATTAAATTTCTATCGCATCTAGTAGTATACCCTTTTGAGAATACGAAATCAATTTAACTATCTTCAATTGCAAGACCTAGTGTGAAACGTCTCTCATGTATATTTTGACTCCGAAACGCCGATTGCGTCTGAAAGATGCGATTTAATACAGTTATTTTTATATAGATTTACAATAGCTTATTCGTACAAAATACGGTGCGACAGGTTCTAACCGATTTGCATTTTTATTTAGTTTGTTAGTTGTATTATTATAAGGAGAACAACTATAATTTTTACAGCTTTTCTCTTGACTTGAGACTTTAGAAGTTTTTTCGGCTTATTTTCCGCAACGCTTTATATCCATCGCTTGTTCAGCTGCGATATGCTTTAATTTGCGGTTTTCTTCTTCCAATTTTTCTCTAACTTGCGATTGCCGCATTTTTTGCGGGAAAGATCAACAATTCACGCCTTTGCCAAAACGCCTTGTAATAAATTTACGCGTTCTAATATCCAAGATTTTGATGAAATCTTTCATTTCAACTAAAGAAATCAGGTTCTGAACTTCAGAACCTGATTTCTCATTTACTCTTTTTCTGTAATGATTATAGACAACCAATCATTCCTTCTTTTTATTTTCTTGTATGTCCTTCCCAAAAAAGAATTCTTTAATACTCTCCCTGTTATACGCGCCACATACACATACGCCAACCGCACACGCAAATCCAATAATGCACTTCACTTTGTTTTCTGCTATCCAGTCTCTTGCCGCTACTGCTTTTCCTTTAACTGTATTCCAAATTCCATCCTCCGCAAAAGCTGATTTCATAGGTGAAACCAACAACGCTAACGCTAACAACATACTCGCTACTTTCTTCATAATACGCTCCTTAGTTAAATTCTGCAAGAAAACATCTTGCATGATATAATAGTCTTTTTTTTCTTTTTTGAGCATGCAAGATGTGAAATAATTGAAAATTCTCCATGCAATCTTTCAAAATGAATATAGTTTTAATGATTTCTTAATAAAAACTATGCCGCCTATAATACCTATGTCGTTATAAATTACGGCGTTATCGGCATTTAAACTATACTCTTTAGAAAAATTGACCCCCAGGCGCAGGTACTCCCTGCGCCTGCGCTTATTTATCATATGTTTGTTTATACTTTATAATATAAATCCCTTGCTACAAAAATCTTTTCGGGGATTTATTTTTTGATCAAATTGCAGATCAGACTAAACGCCTGAGTTTAAATGATAGTTAGTAGTTGGAACTATATTTTGGTCTTTGACAAAGTGAAACATGTCTTTTAAAGTGTTGTCAATTAGTTTAATTGAAATGGTGGATTCTGTCATCGTCTTTTCTTTTCGTTCTGGGCGCTGTTTTTTGTGTAGGTTTTATATTGCCGATTTTAATGAATTTTTCTGCGAGTTTTTCATCTTCGCAATTAAGACCTGTAATAGGTTTAAGCAGTTTTTTGCGGCTTACCGGTTGGTTGGCGTTTGCTTTCGGGATTATGTTTCAGTTTCCTATAGCCGTTATTCTTGCCGTTAGATTCAACCTTGTAAAACCTTCTTTTTTAAGATCAAAAAGACCCTACATTATTGCGATTATATTGATATTTGCGACAATACTCACACCGCCCGACGTATTAAGCCGGCTTTTACTTGCAATTCCAACATACTTATTATTTGAAATTGGACTGTTTTTATCCCGCATGTTTGAAAAAAAAGAAAGTTCAGATAAACCCGCCCGGAGCAAAAATCTGACAATGGAATTCTTGATTTTTATATAAGGGAAGAAAATAAAAAACACAAATTTTGAAGTTATGTCAGACATTAAAACATCGCCAGTTTATTGGTTGGAGAAAAAATAGCTTATTTGATTTCTTCTATTTGTTCTTTTGAAAACAGCATATAATCATTATCGGTTTTAGCAACAGGTATTCTTACAGGAAAATCCGCTGCTCTTGTGAATTCGCTGATTTTAAGCAGTTTGTTTGCTTGAATATCGGAACTTTTCTTGTCAAACATCTCTATGTATGTATTCATAGAACGAATATAAGCGTTAAGCGTAAATCTATCATACTTTTCAGTATTGCCCGATAATTGCGCTTCTTCAATAACATTTATATATTGCTTTCTGTCCTCGGTCGTATTATTAAAGGCAAAAGTCCATTTTTCAATAAAATAAGATTTATTAAAAGCCTTGCATTCTGCCGTTGCCATCAATAAACGGATGAATTGACACAAAGTTTAAACGAGCGACCCGCTTTATGAGCAGAACAGAAGCTGCTTGTTTTAAGCCGTCTAAAAAAAAACCTGCATTAAATAATACACTCATTATATGCACAACCGTTCTAATAGTCTTGCCGCTTTTGCTCCGTCTAAGTGGCGCGAAGCGAGGCGCGTATTATTGACCTCATGAGCGGAACTCTACCGCGAAACACACATTGCTACGTTGCAGCGAGCGTTAACCATGTCTGGGAGCGTTCTTCTTGGCTTTCGCTATTGACGCACACTATTTTGTACGCCTTCATCACCCTCAGCCACATCCCAAAAACGCATAGCAATACAATGAATATAAAATAAAAATTTTTTAATTTTCAGTTTTGAGACTATATGTTGGTTTGTGAAATAAATTTTCTTATAGCTAATAATATGCTAAAATATCTATGTAGCAAAAAAATCTATAGGAGATACCAATGACAATACCAAGAGCATTTATAAGTTTTGATTATGACAACGATTTAGATAAGAAAAATTTATTTTCAGGACAAATTAAAAATTCAAGAACACCGTTTGATATTACAGATTGGTCTTCAAAAGAACAATTATCACAAAGTGAATGGGAACGAGCAATAAAAGACAAAATTAACAAATGTAATATATTTATTGTTCTTGTAGGAAGTCAAACTTATAGAGCAGTAGGAGTATTGAAAGAAATCACATTTGCAAAAAGTCAAGATGTTCCAATATTTGGAATTTATGTTGTGACAGCTTCTCCATATTCTACAACTCTACCAGAAGGATTACAAAGCTGTAAGGCTATTGATTGGGATTGGAATAAAATAGCACAAAAGGTTAGTGAATGCATGAGAGAAGGTAAAAATAGATGAACTCTAAAAAAGCATATTAGTAGTAGGAATAAATTACTACCAAAAGGCGTCTAAATTAAATGGTTGTGTAAATGATGCATATAGCATTAAAAAGGTGCTTGATAGACACGGCAATAGAACTAAAAATTTTGATATTAATTTTAAAGTATCAAGTTGTGCTGATGAAGTTATTGAAAAGAAAAGTTTAAAGAACGATATAGAAAAATTATTTAAAGATGACAATGATATAGCGTTATTTTATTTCTCGGGACACGGTTATATTGATACAACAGGTGGGTATTTAATAACTTCTGAATGTAAAAATGGCGACGATGGTTTGTCTATGAATGATTTGCTTATTTTTGTCAATAATTCAAAAGCAAAGAATAAAATAATAATATTGGATTGTTGCCATTCTGGAGAGTTTGGAAACATAAAACAAAGCAATGCGGACAATGCCCTCTTGAGCGAAGGAACAACTATTCTCACAGCTTCTGGAAAAGATGAATATGCTGCTGAAAATAATGGCTCAGGTCTTTTTACAAGATTATTTGTTGACGCAATGAATGGAAGTGCTTCTGACCTAGTAGGAAATATAACTCCTGGCAGTATTTATTCGCATATAGACCAATCTTTAGGTGCTTGGGAACAGCGCCCGATATTTAAGACCTATGTCAAAACTTTTACCACATTGAGAAAAGTTCCTCCGCCTATTTCTTTGTCTAATTTAAAAAAGTTAGTGGAACTGTTCCATACAAAAGAGAAAAATTTTAAACTTGACCCAAGTTTTGAACCTGAAAGTAAAAATCCAATCAATGAAAATGTTGCTAAGTTTAAGCTATTGCAAAAATATAATCGGATAAATTTGGTCGTCCCTGTTGGTGCAAAACATATGTATTTTGCCGCGATAAAAAGTAAATCTTGCAAATTAACTATTCTTGGGAAGTATTACTGGAACTTAATTAAGAACGAAAAAATTTAGTTTATAAGCTTATGGAAAAGATTTATGAACCTTTGGGTATTGACGGAAGAAAGACCAAAAATTGAGGTTTTAAAGTAAATTTTAAACAAGTTTGCTTTTGGATATTGGATAAAGGGTTTTGTGCTTTTATTGATAATTTGCGGATTTTGCATGTTTTGGGAAATGGCAAATTTTCTTTTACTTACGAATTAATTGGCTTTAGATGTAATAAAGTTGATAAAATTTTTATTAAGACCGGCAGCAGACATTCAAGTTTTGTTGATTTTCTTGTTTTCTTCCAAAACAAAGAACCTACCATAAAAGATACTCCGATTTATGCTATTGAAGAAACAAAAAGTGACGATAGCGAAAGTAGAAATACAGGTGTTTATCAGAGATGTTCTAAGTTTGTCTTTTTGCATTATTATTATCCTAATGTAAAAATGGTAATGCTTTACAATCTTCAAATAGAGCAGAAAAAGAAACCTACCGATACTAATATTTTTGGAACAAGACTTCTTTTAACATTAGGTGTTGAAATTTTAGGTAAAAAATTAGACCCTGAAATTTTTACACCTTTTTCGTTAATTAAAGAAATTATAGATTTCAAAAAAACAAACATCTGACAGCATAGAAATATCAGATAGGCTATCAAAACAGACACTTTATCCCACAACACAAACATCGGAGTATTAAGCATAATATCTGCAATATTAAGAAAATTAGGTTGGAAAAAAGATTTAGTCATTACCAAACACGGCTTAAAACAAAAACACCTTAAAGGGAGCAATAAATTTATTTTGATTGCTAATAAGTTAAACATTACCTTGAAAGGTTTAATTTTGCTGAAGGCAGAACTTAAGAAAGCAACTTAAAATCTTTTATCAACAAGTTTCAAACGCAGTAAAGATACAGCATTACAATCATTAGATACAATCGCTAAAAATGCAGTATATAAATACTTGACTTTGAGTTATAATTCAGAAAGCATAATGCCACAGGAAAGTATTTTTTGAAGTTATGAAAAATTATGGCAATGGTTGAGTTAATTGAATTTGAATTTTAAGGGTTAAGAGCAATTCCAACGGCGAAAGCAAGACTAAAAAGCACATTCGAGAACAGTTGTATGTTTTAGCGAAATAAGTTTATTTTAGCGCGCTCTAACGATGTAAAATCTCAAACACATAT